>DPYO01000162.1:0-5238 GCA_003535775.1 Fidelibacterota bacterium
AGCGTTAATATTTAACGAAGAATGGAATATTTGCGGCAAAGGCTATACAAAACATACTCAGTATTACCCAAAACCGGGTTGGGTTGAACACGACCCCATAGAAATATGGAATAAAACTAAAGAGTCTGTTGCTATGGCTTTGGATAAAGCAGAGCTAAAAGCGAAATGCTTGAGAGTCATTGGTCTGGATAATCAAGGCGAAACCTGTATGGTTTGGGATAAGAATACCGGCGAACCCATATACAATGCCATTGTTTGGCAAGACAGAAGAACAGCCAGGTTGGCAGATGAGCTGAAAAAAGAATGGGGAGATATTATTACACAGAAAACCGGTGTGCAGATTGATGCTTATTTTTCTGCCTTAAAAATAAAATGGATATTGGATAACGTAAAAAATACCTGGAGTAAAGTTAAGAAGGGAGTAATATTGACTGGAACTTTGGATACGTGGTTGCTATGGAAAATGACCGCGGGAGAAATATACATGACTGATCCCTCTACTGCTTCCAGAACTATGCTGTTTAATCTTCATACGAATCAATGGGATGATGAAATTCTAGGAATCATAGGTATCCCCAGATCAATTCTTCCAAAGATAATGGATAGTGTTGGAATCTATGGATACACTTCTCCCACTGAATTTTTTGATGCAAAAATTCCAATTGCCGGAAGTGTTGTTGATCAGGCAGCGGCTCTTTTTGGACAGGTATGCTTCCAGAAAGGTTCCATAAAAACTACTTATGGCACCGGTTGTTTTATGATGATGAATACAGGAAATAAGCCTATTCCTTCTCAAAATGGTCTCATTACGACAGCCGTTTGGAGTATGGATAAAAAAATTACATTTGCATTGGATGGAGGAGTATACATTGCCGGTGCTGCTATTCAATGGCTTATAGATGGTCTTAAGATTATTAACAAAGCTGCTGAAACAGAAACGTTGGCAAAATCGGTTCCGGATACAGACGGAGTATATTTTGTTCCGGCTTTCACGGGTTTGGCTGCGCCCTATTGGGATCAATATGCCAAAGGTATGATTATTGGAATTACGGGCGGAACAACCAAGGCACACATTGTTAGAGCCACTTTGGAGGCAATTGCCTTTCAAGTAGCAGAGAATTTGGACGTCATGCGAAAAGATTCCGGTTTGCCCGTTGAATTTATGCGGGTAGATGGCGGTGCAGTTGTTAATAAATTTCTTATGCAGTTTCAGGCTGATATTTTAGGCATACCTGTGGATGTGCCGGATATCCATGAGACTACAGCCCTCGGAGTTGCATATTTAGCAGCTTTAGGAATAGGTGATTTTGATAATCTAGATGAGATAAGTAGAAAGTGGAAGCTATCCAGAAGATATGAGCCGAACATAACGCAAGACCACCGGCAGCAGTTAATGCATCAATGGAAAAGAGCCGTTGCGAGATCCAGAAAATGGATTGAAATATAATGAATAACATTTGAGAATCGCCGGATGAAAAGATTTATTTATTACACTGCTGTCTTTTTGCTTTTTGTCCTCTCAGCCCAAAGTTCAATTTTTTCCTTGCAGAGTATTGAATTATCGAGGTCCCCAATAGTTGGAATTATTCAAGATAACCAAGTTCCCATTAAGGTTAAAGGCACTTCAACCGGAAACGTTCGTATTGAGTATTTTGAAGGTAATGATTCAGTCTCAAATTTTAGCCAATGGGAATATTTGTCATATAGCGATGATCTTACCAAAAGCCTTATGCTGAATGATATCAACTATAATACTGAATATACATACCGAGCTATTTTTGCAAATGGTAGCAGTTCTGAATGGTTTTCATTTTCAACATTCCCTCAACAATCTCAATCCGGAGAGTTCAGCTTTGTCTTTTCCACGTGTTTTAGGGTAAATTTTCTTCCTCACAATATTTTTAATTATATTTCAACGTTATCCCCCACTTTTGTTGCGCTTCTCGGAGATCAAATATATGCAGATTATGACGGCAATATTAATACAGGTCCTCCAAATTCTGTGGTACCGGCATTGCGGAGTAAATATGCACAAAACTTTGATGAACATTTTCAAGCAATGAGCAGTACGGTACCAATAATTGCAACTTGGGATGATCACGACTACGGTCAGGATAACTCTGATAGTACTTACATTTATAAAGTAGAAACGAAGAAAGTATTTAAAGAAAATTTTCCAATCTACCCATATCAGGTAGAAGATGAGGGCATCTATTATCAGTTTAAAATTGCAGATGTAGATGTATTTGTCCTTGATACACGCTGGTATAGATCGCCAATGGATGTGGTTGACGATGAAGATAAAACAATGCTTGGCGAAGAACAGCTTTCCTGGTTATTAAATGGATTGAATCAATCTACAGCACCCTTTAAACTAATTTTATCAAGTGTTTCAATGAATGACTATGGTGGCGATACATCTTCTGGTCGTGAGGGATATGATAGTTGGATGGGATATACATTTGAACGCAATACTATTCTCTCCTTTATTGAAGATAATCAGATTTATGGTGTTTTGGTGTTTTCTGGCGATCAACACTACCCTAGCGGGTATATTTTAAATTGGAACACCCCATTGAATTCTGTTTCACAAACGGATTCATCCATTGTTTATTCCTTATCTGATTTAGGTCTAGTAGTTTTTGATTTTTCTTCTTCACCATTACATTATAACAGAGCAACGGGTCATGCGCTCATTCCAGGAAATCAGAATAATCCATTTTACTCTTTTGAAATTTTTAGAGCAGAATTGGGGCACCCTTCAGTATATGGTTTAGTTGAAGTTGATACTGAAAATTTCACTAAAAGTGTGGCTGTTACATTTTATGAATTAGATTCAGAAAATGAATTAATGATTAGGCTGTATGGCATAACTGTAATCAGAGATAGTTTGACAGCAGTAATTTCTCAGTCTATAGAAATTCCTTCATATTTTTTAATAAAACAAAACTATCCAAACCCTTTTAATGGGGAGACAAATATTATTTATTCACTTCCTGAAGGTAATTTTGTTGAGTTGATTATTTATGATATTCTTGGTTCAGAAGTGATAACTCTTGTAAAGGATTTCCATGCAGCTGGTGAATATAATGTTACCTGGAACGGAAATAATTCCTATGGGACACCAATGCCAAGTGGAATATACTTTTATAGAATAACTGTATTTTCCGATCAATTACTAGACCAGTCATTTCATGCGATGAAACGAATGATATACCTGAAATGACTGAGATTAATTCTAGTATATATAATGGTCTTTTTGGGTGAAGCAAGAAAATAGATGAATAAGAGATTATTACGCATCTCAGCGTTGATCATGGTTTTAAGTATATGGGGGTGCGAAAAGCCCAATGAATTGTTTCGAGCTCCGGTTGTTGGTATCGAGCAAAATAATCAGGTTCCAATTTTGATAAAAGCAACAAACATTGGCAATGTGCGCATCGAGTATCAAAAAGCTAATAAATCATTAACTAATTTGACCGATTGGAACAAACTGACCGATGCAAACGCGTTTACAACCAACTTAATTCTCCGGAACCTCCATTCCAATTCAAACTACCGGTATCGAGTTGAATTCGAGAATGGACATTATTCCGAATGGTTTATGTTTAAGACCTTCCCGGCAGCGGAACAATCCGGAAAATTCAGTTTTATTTTTTCTTCATGTATGCGGGAGAAGTATCTGGGTTTTAATATTTTTAATAAGATTGAACAGCTTTCTCCGACTTTTGTTGCGCTTCTCGGTGATCAAATGTATGGAGACTATGATGGTAATCTTAACACAATAGAACAATATCTTGCCAATGACAGCCTGCGTCAGAAGATGATTGAGGATGGCGAGGTGCTTCTCTCTGATAAAACAGTACTGCAGGCTTTCAGAAATAAATATAATCGTGTATTTGATATAAACTATCAAAAAATGGCAAGTAGTATTCCTATGATGGCTATATGGGATGATCATGATTTTGGCAGAGATAATTCTGATGGAACATATCCATATAAAAAAGAAGCAAGAAAAGTTTTTAAGGAGAATTTTCCCGATTATTCGTTTGTAGAAGAAGACGGCGGAATCTATTATAAGTTTTCAATAACAGATGTAGATATTTTTGTGCTTGATACACGTTGGCACCGTTCTCCTATGCAAAATGAAGATGGAAAAGTGAAAACTATGCTTGGAAGAGAACAACTTGGTTGGTTACTTGATGGTCTCAAAGAATCGACATCGACATTCAAACTTGTTTTTTCAAGTGTTCCCCTGAACGATTATGGTGGTGACACATCATCCGGAAGGGCAGGCTACGATAGTTGGATGGGATACAAATTTGAGCGAGAAAAGATTCTGTCCTTTATTAAAGATAATCACATTCAGGGCATCCTAATGTTTTCTGGCGATCAACATTATCCCAGCGCACACATTCTAAATTGGCAATATCCTTTGAAACCTATATCGCAATTTGAAAATTCAATTGAATATTCGCTTCAAAATTTAGGTACTGCCGTTTTTGATTTTTCTGCGTCTCCGCTAAACTATAAGAGAGCAACAGGGCATCCTCTCATTTCCGAGAACCAGAAAAATCCACTCTTTTCTTTTGAAATATTTCGAGCTGCTTGGGGAATACCAAAAAACACCATCGAAGATGAGCCGCCTGTGATCGGTTCTGTTTACGGTCTTGCAGAAGTCAATACAGAAAGTTCCCCTAAAAGAATCTCAGTGAAATTCTATGAATTAAACCATGAAACATTAGATATGGTTGAACTTTATCATGTCGGAATAATCTTTTGAATCAAAAAAATTTAGAATATTCTGCGCTTTGTTATTTCATGTTGAAGGTGTAATCCTATAGGAGAATCCTATCTGGCGTATAGTGAATAACCCTTTGTTCCTTCTAAAAACTATATCTGGGGTAAAAACTGGTAGATTTTTAAATAAAATCAGAAACAGTACATTATATTCAAATACCACAGAAAAATACAAGTTACTATCAGTTTTTATAATAAAAAGAAAATTGTATTATGATCCATCGGTTCAGGATGAGCTACAGAGATGGTGGGGTAAAAAGGAGTAAATTTGAGAACTCATTACTTATTTTCTTTTTTTACTTTTTTCTTTTCGGTGGTGCTATCACAAACATTTAATGTAAAACCCTACTTGCAAAATGCAACACCGACATCTATACATATCATGTGGGAGACCACATCCGGTGACGAGAGTATCGTGACTTGGGGAGAAAGCGATGA
>DPYO01000162.1:5656-6348 GCA_003535775.1 Fidelibacterota bacterium
CGTTATTATTATAAAACAATTACCGACTCTTTGGATTCTGACATTTATGATTTTATTACTCCAGACTCTCCTTTATATGAGTCTTCTCTGCGTTTAATTGCCATGAGTGATATGCAAAAAGATTGGTCCAACCCCTCTAAATTTGAAGAAATTGTGCATGAAGGGATCATTGCCTATTTGGAAGATGATGTTGACGGAACCATTCCTGATGTTCTTGATTTGATCCTGATACCGGGAGATTTGGTCGATAATGGACTGGAATATTCCCAATGGTCGGATCATTTCTTCGGCCCATCAGAACCTCTTTTTTCCTATGTGCCGGTCTATCCAGTGCTTGGGAATCACGAAAATAATTCCTCCTATTATTTTTCATATTTCAACCTGCCCGAAAATGGGTCTCCTGGATATGAAGAACACTGGTGGTGGGCGGATTTTTCCAATGTCCGTGTTATTGGATTAAATTCAAACTGGGATTTCCAGTTAAGTGTCCAGTTGGAATGGCTCGAGGATGTTCTTCAGGAAGCCTGTGAGGACTCAATTATCGATTTTGTATTTGCCCAGCTACACCATCCCCATAAATCTGAATTATGGGTCCCCGGGGAAACAGATTTTACTGGAGATGTTATAGAAAGACTGGAACAGTTCACCAGCGATTGTGGAAAACCCAGTATCCATTTTTTTGGGCATACCCA
>DPYO01000134.1 GCA_003535775.1 Fidelibacterota bacterium
TCATCGATAGAACGATTTCGATAAGGACTTTCCTTCCCCGGCTCAGTGAGAGTGCCTCGATATGACCTGATCTCTTCAGAATTCAAATCACATACAAATGCTTTTCCATCCCGAACAAGCTGAACAGCATAATCGAATAATTGATCAAAATAATCTGAGGCATAATACAAACGATCCCCCCAGTCAAATCCCAGCCATTTCACATCTTCAATAATGGAATTCACATATTTATCTTCTTCCTTGAGAGGATTGGTGTCATCGAAGCGGAGGTTGCACAGACCACCATCGTATTTTTCGGCTATACCAAAATTCAGGCAGATAGATTTTGCATGGCCGATGTGAAGAAACCCATTGGGCTCGGGGGGAAACCGCGTGTGGACCCGTCCTTCATGTTTCCCTGTTTTCAAATCTTCATTGATAACAGCTTCAATGAAATTCACAGGTAATCTTTCTTCAGCAGCCATTCTCAGTTTTCTTTCACGTCTCCTGCAATGGAAAGCGCTGAAGGGCCGATTCAAGACGTCTGAGGCACGTTTCCCTCCCTAATAGCCCCATCATGGAAAATAGAGATGGTCCAGCAGGAAGGCCGCTCAATGATAACCGAATCGGGTGGATCAATTTTCCTGCAGATATCCCTTCATCCTCTGCAACATTCCGGAGAGCCTGTTCCACCCCATCCTCAGTCCATTCATCCAATGTGTTCAATGTTTCACAATACTGCCGGACTAATGGGCTAACAGTTTCATCCTTCCAGTGTTTCCGGGAAGCTTTTTCATCATACGACTTCGGATCTTCAAAAAAATATTCGGAGATATCCTCCAGTTCAGTGAGAGATTTTGCCCGTAATTTTATGAGTTCGATTACCTCTATCAGGAATTCATCCTCTTCATCTCCACGCCAGTCCGGATTTATCTTTCGGATTCCTTCAAAAAGGTCATTTGCTGTAGAATTGAAGATATGCTGACCGCTGATCCAGTGGAGTTTTTTTTCATCATACACTGCGGGTTTTTTCTGCACCTGGTTTATCTGGAAAGACTGCGCCAGTTCATGTAATGAAAAAATTTCTTTTTCCGTATCAGGATTCCACCCAAGCAATGAAAGATAATTGATCAAAGCTTCCGGAAGATATCCATTGTCCCGGTATTCCTGCACACCGGCGGCACCATGGCGCTTACTTAGCCTGCGTTTATCGGGTCCAAGAATCATTGGGAGATGGGCAAACTCCGGTATTGGAAACCCAAGAGCTTCGTAGATCATAATCTGTTTTGGTGTATTCGAAACATGATCTTCCCCGCGAATCACATGTGTAATGTCCATGTCATGGTCATCAATGACTACCACAAGATTATAAGTTGGATTTCCATCTGAACGAGCAACAATAAAATCATCAATCTCTTCGGTATTTACTTCTATTTTGCCATAAATATGGTCCTGAAATTTAAGTACTTTCCGGGGAACTTTTAATCGAACAACAAAGGGGTAATTACTCGATAACTTTTCAGAAATGAGTTCTTCAGAAAGAGCTCGGCAAGTTCCATCATACATATAGCCACCGCTTTCGCTCTGTGCTTTCTCCCGTTTTCGAGTCAATTCCTCCTTTGAACAAAAACACCTGTATGAATCTTCAGTTTTAAGGAGAATATTGATCATTTCGCTGTAGCGATCCCCCCTCTTGGATTGATAAAGAGGCTCCTCATCCCAGGCCAGGCCAAGCCAGCTTAAAGAGTCGCAAATCTGTTGAGTGAATTCCTCTCTTGAGCGTGCCTGGTCAGTATCTTCAATTCTCAAGAGAAATTGACCATCATGATGCCTTGCAAACAACCAGTTAAACAGGGCTGTCCTGGCTCCACCAAGGTGGAGTTCCCCGGTTGGACTGGGTGCAAATCTGACTCTGGGATTCTTTGAGTTCATTTACCTATTAATTAAAAACTAATGAAGAATTAAAAATTGAACAGCCTGAAATTAGTTGATCACCAGTTTATGATCAAACAGCGTAGAATCATTCATCCAGAATGGAATCCTTGATCCTTTAAGAAAAAACGGATTGATACATTTTTATAGCTTACACGCTAATGTCAAACCATCCCCAATAGGGACCATTGAGATGGAAACTCTTGGGTCGGAACTTAAGTTCTCATTGAATTCCCGGATTGCTTTTGTAGATGAATCCTGAATGGAATCATCTATTACGCTCCCTCCCCATAATACATTATCAATTGCTATCAATCCGCCAGACCGTACCAACTCTAAAGACCTTTCATAATACTGCTGATAGTTTATTTTATCAGCATCAATAAAGGAAAAATCGTATGTCCCCCGGCATCCATTAGTTAACAACTCATCCAACGTTTCCAGAGCTGGAGCAATCCGTAAGTCAATTTTATCTTCAACTTGTGCCAATTTCCAATATTTCCTGGCAATATCAGTCCATTCAATATTTATATCACAAGCAGTTACATACCCATCTTCAGGAAGTGCTAAGGCAACAACAAGAGAGCTGTATCCCGTAAAAACACCAATATCAAGGGTGCGTTTTCCATTGATTATTCCAACCAGGAAGGCCATAAATGACCCCTGCTCAGGAGATATCTGCATCCGGGCAAATTCAAGATTCTCCGTTTTTTTTCGGAGATCCCGAAGGACCTCTGGCTCCTTTACTGAAACATTCAGCAGATAATCCCGAAGTTGGTTATCAAGTACTATTGTTCCAGTGGACATAAAATTTCCATATTATTTATTAAAAAATAATTATTTTTTTGAAATCAGCATCAAGCCGGAAGAAGGAGCATCATCGGCCCGAAGTTCCAATATCAGATTCATAATATACACATAATCTTCCGGATCGTCTGGATAATAGGGAGTAATATTAAAAGTGGTATCAACAACACCATCACGATTTAAAAAATAAACATCTCTCTGTCCGGCTCCCCAACCTATCCATACGGGATAACTTTCACTTTGTAAATCTTCTGTCCATGGAAGTATCCGCCCATCAACCATTTGGTTAAGATATCCATTGTACTGATCCTTTCCAACACCTATAACATGTACATCTAAAACGTCTTGTGAGACTAAATCAAGATAAATACTGTTCAGGAAGCCGAACCGGCTTCTGCAGGTCCCTCAGGATTCATGCCCGAAAAAGACAATACAGACATCACCTAAAAAGTCAGCAGGGCCAATAGTTTGTTCAGAGGTTGAAGAATTAGGATTTAGGTCAATGAGAGAAAAATGAAATAAACAACTGCTATCATCATAAGTTGCTTCAGGATTATAATTGGAAGCAGTATAATCTGTGCACCCACAAATATTGTTTCCACCCCAGGAATCAGCACAATCTTGCACACACGCAATCACATCAGTAGTACCACCTACGCAGACTCCGCAACTATCTACTTGAGCAATTCCGCCCTCAACTCCAACACAATCTTTCTGCTGTTCATCCTCACAACCAACAAAAAGAAAGAAGAGAGGAATTATAAGTGATAATGTCTTCTTCATCTCTTCAATTTGCTAAGAGGAATTAATTTGTAATTGTT
>DPYO01000199.1:0-5362 GCA_003535775.1 Fidelibacterota bacterium
TGAAGATGGTGATCAGCTCACATTGACCTCTGTTCTTAACTGGAATGGATCAGCGACAATCATGGTAACTGTCGTTGATGGTGCCGGCGGAATAGATTCTGAAAGTTTTGACTTAACAGTAAATCCTGTAAATGATACCCCGGTCATTGATAGCTCAGTTGTATTCACAACACTTGAAGAGATACCTGTGGAGGTTACACTTGACAGCCTTTATGTTACTGATGTGGATAATTTATACCCCATAGGTTTTACATTAACTGTTTTGGACAGTGGAGATTATTCTGAATTCTATTCTGTTGATGGCACTACAATCATCCCTGGATCGGATTTCGATGGTACATTGATGGCACCGGTCTATGTAAATGATGGTGAAGAGGAATACAGCCAGAGTAAAATTTTTCTGTTAGCTGTATTTGTAGAGAATACGAATGATGCCCCAATCCTTGGATTTATTGAGAATCAGGAGACAGATGAGGACACACAGCTTACGATTACCTTATCTGCCAGTGATACTGAAGAAAACGAACTTAATTTCAGTGCATCTATCGATACTGCTGCAGTAACCGTTGCTATTGTAGGTGGTGATTCATTAACCATGACTCCGGCTGATGACTGGCATGGCACAGCCAGCATTTCTGTGACAGTCAGTGATGGTAGTTTGACTGATTCAGCCACGTTCAGCCTGACAGTCAATCCTGTGAATGATGCCCCAGTACTGGCTGAAATTAGTATCCAGATAACCAATGAGGATACGCCATTGTTACTTACGATAGAAGTAATGAATGTGGATGAAGATGAATTAACATTCAGTGCTATCTCTGATACAAATGCAGTAGCAGTCCTGATTGAGAGCACATTACTGACACTAATACCATCAGAAAACTGGCATGGCAATGCAACGATCACTGTGATAGTAAGTGATGGTAGTCTTGCTGATTCAACTTTGTTCAGTTTGAGAGTAAATTCCGTTAACGATATACCTGTAGGTTATATAGAAACTAGCTATACGGAGACGACCGGTGATAAAATCTTCATTATATCCTATGAAGATACAGAGGGGGATAGCGTATATTTGCAATGTTACTATTCATTGGATTTTGGAGCGTCCTGGATTGATGCTGCCGTTGATGACTCAATTATTGATACGACAATCTGGTATTCAGAAAATGATATCCCTGGAATTGAAGCGGATTCCATTTTATTCAAAGTTATTCCCTTTGATATTGAAGAGGGTGAAAGCGATATAACGGGTTATTTTGCAATTGATAATGACCATTCAACTGCAGAGATTCTTTTGGCCCCGGCTGAATATTCAGGAGTCGTCACAATTCCTTACCATTTGAGCGATATGGGGAATGATACATTGACTCTTTATTTAGAATATTATCAGGATCAGGAATGGAAATCAGCCACCATTCTAGGTGACGAAAATATTGGAGTCACTGAGTATGATGGTTTTATTGAGTGGGACACTCGCTCTGATTTGAATAATCTTGATTCATTAGATTTACTTTTTAGGCTGACAGGAGAAGACGAATGGGATTTTGGATTAAGTGATTCTCTGGTTATTCATCTTGATAATGAAGTGGGGCCCCAGCTTCTCTCAAATCCTCAGACCATTTCCCTGCGTGCTCCAATAGACCTGAAATTCGATTTACCCATAACTGAAGAGCAATTGGATACCCATTTTATCATATTATCAAAACATGACACATCTTTGGCTGGGAAACTGTCAGTTGAAAGGCTTGATGATCATAAATTTATCCGTGTTTCCCTGGATTCATTGATGGGCTTTGTTTCATTGGATACCATCACTATTACCATTCTCAATTCACTTACGGATACGTTAGGGAAAGGCTTTGATGGTGACGGAGATGGTGATCCTGAATATGGTGATGAAGATAATGTTACTATCACAGTCGACACCCATCTTCTTGCTGATTTTGATACAACGGGAGTTATTGATTTTGATGATTTGAATAGATTTGTTACTGCCTGGGGTACAACCGGGGAAAATAGAGATTATTCATATGAACTGGGACCTGCTACCGGCACGGTACCCCACCTGATACCTACGTATGACAATACATTTAATATTGAAGACCTTGTTTCTTTCTTGAGAATGTGGAACTGGTCAGACGCAACTGCCCTCCCCAGATTGGCAGGTGCTCCATTTTCCGGAAAACAACTGGACGTTTCATTTGAGTCCGATAAACTGAGAATGGAAATTCCTGATTATGATGTGGGTATTTCCGGGATTTATGTTCAGGTACAAAGCAGGGATGGCCTCTGGATAGATATTTCCGATGAACTCAGTAATCTGTTCAGCATATCATTGAACAGGGCATGGGAAGGCCTGAACATACAGGAATGGAATATGGGACTGACAAATACGAACAGCAATTTCAATTCGATTGTGCTAGGTCAAATAGATGCTTCCCAAGAGGATAATCATGAATTTATTGTCATGTATGAGATAATTGGCCTGGATGGAAGTGTTCTCAGCAGCGGTACAAAAACAATACACTATATTCCTGTTCCTGGGGAGTTTGCTCTTCATCAGAACTATCCCAATCCCTTTAATCCTGTTACCACCATTAATTATGACCTTGCAAAAGACGGCCATGTATCAATTGTCGTATATGATTTATTAGGCAGGGAGATAAAAACACTGGTTAACGAGGTACAGAATGCAGGATATGATTCTATCAGATGGGACGGAACTGACAATCTTGGAAAAACCCTGGCATCAGGTATGTATTTTTATCAGATGTATACGGGAGATTTTATCCTGGTAAGGAAAATGGTGCTGTTGAAGTAAGGATCCATCAGGATATAACAGCCGTCTGGAATAAATAAAAATTGAATATGAAACTTTTATTGGTACAAATGCGCCTGAGAAAAATTAATATGATAAATATAGTCATTGTTACCGGGTTACTGCTCTCCAAAATTATCGCTCAAGGGGGATATTCCCTGGACGATTGTGTGCAGATAACACTTGAAGGAAAGAAAACTTTGTTATCAGCGGAATTGGAGGTACAATCAGCGGGGAAAGGTGTTACAGGCTCTTACAGCAGTTTATTACCATACCTCAGTGCGACGATGGGCTCAGGTAGGACTCATACATCTTTTCTGGACCATAGTAGCACCATGTCCGCAGGTTTATCCCTCAACCAGACACTTTATAGCGGCGGCCGTTCCCTGAACCAGGTGAAACAGGCAAAGGTTAATTTGGAAGTGGCCCAACTTAATCAAAGATCTACGCGGATCCAGGTTATCCTGAACGTGATCAAATCCTACTATGGGCTTCTCCAGGCCCAGGAATTGTTGGACGTGGCACAAAAAAACCTGAACCTGTCCAATGAACAGGTTGCCCTGGTAGAAAAACAGTATGACCTTGGCCTGGTTAATCGTACGGATCTTTTAAAGGCGAAGGTTGCCAAAGGGCACGCAAAAGTGGACGTACTGAACAGAAAAGCAACTCTGGAAAATACGCGAAGAATGCTGTTCAATGACATGGGATTACAAGATTTTGGACAACCGATAACCGCAGCGGAAGAAAAATGGGCTGGAGCTGCCGTTCCAACAAGTGCAGAGGCAGTTGAATTGTTAAAAACACAAAACCCCAGTCTGATCGTTGCCCAGGCTAGGGTTCGGCTTGGGGACTTGTCCTATAGACAGGCAAAAGGACTCCGCCTACCATCCCTAGGTGCATCTCTGAACTACTCCGCAAATGGTGAAGCCACTAAAGAATTAATGGCTTCCTTGAAAGATGACTGGACTCTTGGCATGAATCTGTCCTTGAGTGTTCCGCTTTATTCAGGCAACAGCCTTTCGACGCAGCAACAGCAGGCTAAATTGTCCAGACAAAAGTCCGAGTACGATTACCTTACTTTGTTGAATGATCTCCGGGTTCAGGTGGAACTGATGCGGGAAGGATTGAAAAACTATGCTGAGATTATTCCCATTTATGAAACAGTAGTGGCCTCAGCCAAAGAAGATTTGAAATTAGTCCAGGAACGATATAGATTGGGAGCTGCGACGATCCTGGAGGTACTGGATGCCCAGGTATCATTGATCCGGTCCAATTCAATATTGATCAATACCATTCATGAGGCTCGCACCCAGGAGGCAAACCTGAGAGCAACATTGGGTACCTTGGATAAAGAATATTAAATAAAAGAGAATTAAAAATCATGATCAAAATATTAAAAAAGAAAAAAGTATGGATTCCTTTGTTAATCCTAATCCTAGGTATCACAGGTTATTTCATAACGGTTGCAAATTCTGATGAAGACATATTTGTGGATGCGGAGTTAGTAGAATTACGCGATATTATTCATAAAGTGAATGCCAGCGGAAAAATTCAGCCGGAAGAAGAAGTGCAAATTACCTCCACAATTACCGGGTGGATTACAGAGATCACAGTTATGGAAGGTGATACTGTTAAACCAGGCCAGCATCTGATTAGTATAGATGAAAAACAAATTCGTCCCCGCTACAATAATGCGCTATCACAGGTCAAATCGTCAGAAGCCAACCTTAGCAAGGTTAAATCTCAGATGGATCGAACCAAATCCCTTTTTTCTCAGGACTTGATTTCCAAGCAGGAACTGGAACAGATCGAAGCATCCTACCAGATAGCGTTGAGTCAGTCAGAACAGTCCAATGCAAATTTATTATCTGCAGAAGATGAACTTTCGAAGACACGGTTAACGGCACCTAAATATGGTATTGTTACCAGCTTAACGAAAGAAGAAGGTGAAATGGCCGTAGGCGGTATGTTCAATCCTGGAGTACTCATGACTGTTGCCGATCTAAGCAGAATGGAAGTTGAGGTAGATGTAAATGAGAATGATGTGGTCAATATTGAAATTGGTGATACATCTGAGATTGAAATTGATGCATATCCGGATACGATATTTTACGGGGTTGTCAGTGAGATAGCCCACACCGCACAATCGTTAAATATGGGTGGTCAGCAGCAGGTTACAAATTTTAAGGTGAAAGTAAAGATGTTATCCGTTCCAGATAAAATAAGGCCTGGCATGAGCAGTACTGTAAATATTATTTCTGAAACGATCAGGAATGCATTATCAATTCCAATACAATCCCTCACATCAAGGCCGGAAAATTATAGTGAATTTAAAGTTAACAAAAAGGACCAAAAGAAAAATCGGTGGGAAAAAGATGACGAAAAAGATGAGAACTTCTTAACTAAAAAGAATCCCATCGATGTTGTATTTGTCTTAGAAGATGAATTTGACGGAGAGACAGCTCCTGAAGGTAAAAAATACGCTTTGGTAAGGCCTATTGATGTTGATATATCCAGCGAGAACCATTATGCTGTCAAATCAGG
>DPYO01000199.1:5747-5934 GCA_003535775.1 Fidelibacterota bacterium
TGAATCATGGAATGCTTGTTTCAGTTAAGAGTGATCCGCGTAAGGATGGTGGAGATAAAGACAGAAATCGCAGCGGAATTAGAATCAAAATTGGGAACTAATACACTTAAAGGGAGTCAAGGTTGACTCTTATCTCACTCAAAGATATTTATAAAATTTATAACGTAGGTGGCGAAGAAGTTCGAGC
>DPYO01000058.1 GCA_003535775.1 Fidelibacterota bacterium
TTTTCAATACTTCTTTCAGTTCGCGCAATGGCAACATTTAATTCACTTTCTGACTCATCTACAATCATATTATCAGAGATTTCTGTATCATATCGATCTTTGATTCGCTCATTTACAAAATTAATTCGCTGTTCAAAATCAGCGATTTTTAATTCACACTGTTTTAATTCTTCCAGCAATGCTTCCCGATTTTTCTGCTCTGACCTGATTTGTGCTTGTATTTCTTCAATCTGCCGGTAGGAGTCATTTGCTGTTTCCTGTTTCAGACTTAGAATTGATTCTTGCTTATTTACTAGGCCATTAATCTCTGATAATTTATTTTCAGCTGACTGAATAGATTTTTTCAAATCCTTATCCTGACTTTTTAACTGGGTCATTTCCTTATCAATTTCTGATTTTCGAGATGAAAATTCTTTAATTAAATCTTCCGCCGTTCGCTGCTGAAATATTACATTTTCTCTTTGACCTTCAAGATTAAGGCACTCTATGCGAAGATCCTGTGCATTTTGATGCAATTGATCTCTTTTAGATTGGAATTTTATTAAGTCATCACTTTTTTTGGTCTGTTCTTTTGCATGTTTGTTGAGTATTTGTTCTTCATTTGCAAGTTCTGATTTTAGAGTTTTAATCAAAAGTAACTGCCTTCTGATTTCTTGCTCATTTTCCTTGATTAATTTCTTCACCGCGACTATCGATTCAGTAAATTGACTCTGTTGAAATCCTTCTCGGACGAGATATCCATCAATTTCCGCCAAGCCATTGGATAATTCTTCGACTTGATTATCTAAATGAACTGAATCTTGTTTTGCTTTCTCAATATACTTCTCGAGTTTTGCAGACTGCATTTGTAATTTTTGAAATTGAATTTTCTGATTTATAATATCTCGTTTTATAATTTTTATATTTTCTTTTCGACCAATTAATCCTGCTTCATTATTACCATTGGAATTATTTATGATCATACCTCTAATCGAAAAAGTGCCCTTCTCATCAACTAGATCCCAGTTATTCAGTGAATTATCTTTTATCCCGACCTTTAGATCTTTTACCAGCAGAATGTTGCCTAGTAAAAATCTGGACAATGGCCTTATTGAATCTGTTGTTTTTACTAAGTCAACCGCCCGACCGATAATGTTGTCATCACTTTTTAGATTCGCTGTATTTGGTTTATCATCAGGAATATCTTTTAATGGTATTATCATTAATTTTCCAGCATTTCGTTTACGTGCTATATCCATTATATTAATGGCAGTATTGCGGTCTTTAACAACAATACATTTAGCATATTCTCCTAAAGCACTTTCTATCATAGGTGCTATCGAATCACCTACCTTAAGTAAATCGCCTACAGTACCTAGAACGCCTTTGTATTGATCCTTATTTTCCAAGACATCCTTTACGCCGTTTGGATAACCTTCTCTCGATATCAATAATTTCTCGTAAAAACGGCATTTTGATTTGAGGGATTTCATCCACACAGATACTTTGTGTTCCTGTATATCTATTTGTTGTTTTTCATGCTGTAGTTTTTCTAATTCGTCAGTCTTCTTGTTTAGCCGATTCTTATTTTTCTCTAATTTTTCCGAAATACTAGTTTTAGTGTTCTTATTGATTTCGATCTGTTTGGTAATGGACTGGAAGTCCTTTTCAAGATCTAATATTCTTTCCTCTAAAAGAGAAATATTATCCGTCTTTTCTTGGATTATTGTATTTGTACGGTCAAACAATGACTTTTTATCGGACAATTTTTGCAGTAAATCCCAACGCTTATCCTGCATCGAATCCAACACCGTTTGCATTTCTTTTAATTCATTGTCAATTGCTTCAAAAGCGAATTGCTTTTCTTTGTATGAATTCAAGTACGAATCAATCTTTGGCTGTAACCCTCTGATTACCTTTTTATAATCAAATAAATGATGTTGTAGCTCATTTTTCCTTTTGTTAATCTTGTCTTGTTCTACTACCAAACGGTCCATTGAAATAATTGCTGACCGCGACTGCTCTTTCCAAATAATTATATCATTCTGCAAACCTTCCCTTTTATCATTAAAATCACTGAGTTGGTTTCGAAACTTTTCTAGCTCATCTTGCTGGTCTTTATATACAGTCTGTAAAGAAATTAACTTTTTTTCATGAACAGACTCTTCCGATACATTTGAATTTCGTAAATGGTTTAATTCTTCGATTCGTGATTGTAACGGTTGCACCTGGATTCTATAACCATGTATTTGTAAGAAAGCCAAAGACATTTCTTTATCTATTAATGATTCTAGTAGTTTAGCATGTCGTTCAAATCGTTTTAACTGTAACGCAAGGGCCTTCACCTTCGCC
The DNA here is from genome assembly GCA_003535775.1 of Fidelibacterota bacterium. Classification (GTDB taxonomy): domain Bacteria; phylum Fidelibacterota; class Marinisomatia; order Marinisomatales; family UBA8229; genus UBA8229. The sequence goes on from DPYO01000058.1 coordinate 2,332, forward strand.
TCTATCTCATTGATTAAATCACTAATGCGATTAAGATCAGTTCTGGTTGCTTCAAATTTTCTTAGTGTGGATCTGCGTTGATGTTTGTATTTGTTAATGCCAGCAGCTTCTTCAAACATTCGTCGTCTATCGTCTCCAGTTTCAGATAATATCTGTTCGATCATTTTAAGTTCAATAACCGAATAAGCATCTGACCCCATACCTGTATCTACGAACAGGTCTTGGATATCCTTTAACCGGCATGGTGCACGATTCATAAAATATTCACTTTCGCCATTCCGGTACAATCGTCTTCCTATTTCTATGTCATTATATTCTATAGGCAGTTTACCCTTATTGTTGTGTACAGTAAGTGTTACTTCGCAAACACTGAGTGGTTTGGTATTTTTTGCACCATTAAATATGACATCTTCCATTTTACCGCTGCGGAGTACACTATATTTCTGTTCTCCTAATACCCAGCGAATCGCATCAACAATATTTGTTTTACCACAACCATTAGGACCCACAATTGCCGTAATTCCCTCACCAAAATGCAGCACATCCTTTTTTGCAAAGGATTTAA
>DPYO01000035.1:0-2767 GCA_003535775.1 Fidelibacterota bacterium
GGTAATCCTGTTTCCAACCACACCCTGTCTTTTGGGCGCCCCCACTACGAAGTGACTGATTATAAAGCCAACCCAGACGTTACAGAATGGGTGATTGATATGATCATTACGGATAATGAAGCAGTATCTGTCCAGAATGCACTGGACCATTTGAGCTACAATGTCAGTATCACGCGGCAAACCCATTGGGAAATTAAAACGCATGGAGAACGGAAAACCGTCTTGCAAAAAATTGATGAAAGCGGCGAACTATACAATACCAATAAGGAATTTATCAGCAAGACAACAGCAAAAGAAAACACCACCTCTTTCCTAGTGTTCCAGAAAGAAGATATGATCGGTCGATCCAAGCTTGAAACCTTAACCAATCGTTTTGAAATAGGCGGAATTGCTAATGTCAGTCGCGGTGTTATTTGGAATGTGACCGTGAATGGCGGTAATTTGAGTGATGTTTTGAATGGCGTTTTGAACACGCATTTATTTTTCAATCCACTGTCTCATGATTGCTATCGAATCAACTAAACACTATACAGACCATATCCGTTCTTGGTTAAACAATACTCTGACTGAGACAGCTTTGCCTGTCGGCACCAAACGCGTGGGAAAGGTTCGAGACCAATACGATCTGGGCGACACCGTCGCTTTAATTACCACAGATCGCCAAAGTGCTTTCGATCGTGTATTAGCATCTATCCCCTTTAAGGGTCAAGTACTAAATCAAATCAGTGCCTGGTGGTTTGAACAGACAAAAAATATTATTCAGAACCATGTCATTGATGTTCCTGATCCAAATGTAACCCTTGCAAAAAAATGTGATGTTTTCCCCATTGAGTTTGTAGTCCGGGGTTACATCACCGGCAGTACCAGTACCGCCTTATGGACTGTGTACAATCGTGGTGAACGTGAATACTGCGGAAATATTCTTCCAGAGGGGTTGTTGAAAAACCAGAAGCTGAATGCCAATATGTCAACCCCGACTACCAAAGATGAAATCCATGACCGACCGATCTCTCCGGCCGAAATCGTCGCTGAAGGCTGGATGAGTCAAACAGACTGGGAATATTGCAGTACAAAGGCACTGGAACTGTTTTCCTTTGGACAAAAGAAGGCTTCCGAAAATGGAATGATCTTGGTAGACACCAAATATGAAATGGGCCGGGACACTGATGGCAATATCATACTTATTGACGAAATCCACACGCCCGATTCCAGCCGGTACTGGATTAGTGATACCTATGAAGATCGGATGGCCTCCAAGAAAGAACCACAAAACATTGATAAGGAGTTTTTACGGCTTTGGTTCGTAGACAATTGTGATCCCTACAAGGATGAAACACTACCAGAGCCACCCGAAGAACTGGTGGTGGAGTTATCCAGTCGGTATATCTATTTATATGAAACCATTACCGGAGAACCTTTTTCTTTCTTGGCTTCGGATCAGCCGATTTTAGATAGAATTCATGAAAACCTGAAGGATGTATTATGAAAGCAGTCCTAATTATGGGATCCACTTCCGATGAATCCCACGCGAAGAAAATAACAAACAAGCTTGATGACTTTGGAATCGCCTGGGAACAATATGCCGCTTCCGCTCACAAGCAACCACTAAAGGTTTTAGAAATTCTAGAAACCAAGAAGAATGAGAAAGATATTGTGTATATCACTATCGCTGGGCGCTCTAATGCCTTGTCCGGGTTTGTGGCGGCAAACTCTGAATTTCCAACCTTGGCCTGTCCGCCGTTTGCAGATAAAACAGACATGTTGGTGAATATTCATTCCACACTTCAAATGCCGAGTAATACGCCAGTATTAACAATCATCGATCCTGAAAATTGTGCGATGGCGGTAAAAAGAATATTTGGTGTCTGATAGACTAAACGCAATTTCCCCACTAGACGGTCGATACGGAAATGCTGTAAAAAACCTTTCTCCTTTTTTTTCCGAATCGGCCCTTATGCGCTACCGCCTAAAGGTTGAAATTGAATATCTTATCGCCATTGGGAATGAAAAGTCTGTTGAAAATTTATCTTCCCTTCCCAAGAATGAACAAACACGCCTGCGAAAAATCTATCACAACTTTAATACAGCCTGTTCGGAAAAGGTCAAAGAAATTGAAGCAACCACCAATCACGATGTAAAAGCGATCGAGTATTATATTCAAGGCAAGGTGAAAAAGGCCCTACATCCATGGATTCATTTTGCGCTCACATCTGAAGATGTAAATAACCTGTCCTACTCACTCATGTGGCGGGACGGATTGAAGCAGGTTTATCTGCCAACACTTCAAACAGTAAATAAAGAATTGAAAAAACTCGCACGGAAACATAAGAATGCTTCCATACTGGCCCTGACCCATGGTCAACCTGCTACCCCAACCACATTCGGAAAAGAATTAGCCGTTTTCTGCGCTCGGCTGGATCGACAAATCTATCAAATCAAAACCCATAAATTATTGGGAAAATTTGGAGGCGCCACGGGCACATGGTCCGCCCACATGGCGGCATATCCAAAAACAAACTGGACAGGCTTCGCATCCAAATTTATTAAATCTCTTGGGCTTGAGCCTAATTTAGTCACCACACAAATTGAACCCCATGATTCACTGGCAGAAAGTTATCGCCAAGTCGTTCTCGTGAATTCTATATTGACTGATTTTTGTGGAGACATGTGGTCTTATATCAGTCGCGGAATTCTTAGACAAAAAAAAGTGGCTGGAGAAGTTGGCTCATCCACCATGCCCCACAAGATCAATCCAATTCAATTTGAA
>DPYO01000035.1:3116-3238 GCA_003535775.1 Fidelibacterota bacterium
TGCTAATGCGCTTTTAAATCATCTTGCGCTGAAATTACCCATATCTCGGATGCAGAGGGACCTCACTGATTCAACTACTTTACGAAACCATGGTGTGCCTTTGGGACATTCCTATTTAGCCC
>DPYO01000166.1:0-478 GCA_003535775.1 Fidelibacterota bacterium
TTGAAATGGGCGAAAGAGTTTCAAAAGAAACGAAGGCGGATCGAAGTAAGATGCTCCATATTTTATCAGACAAAAAGCAAAGATATTTCCATGATCAATTCATAAAAAAAAACCGCCCAGTTTTATTTGAGAACATAAAAAACGGAAAGATTTTTGGGCACACAGATAATTATATCAAGGTTCAAGTAGAGGGAGGCACCAACCTCGTCAACACGATCCAATCAGTGATGATGAAAGAGAATCACACTTCGCTGGTAAGTGGTGTTTTGGACTAAGATTTCTTTGTGGTTTTATTTATAAAAATTGGGTTAGAAAGGAAGAATTGGAGAGGTGGGTTTAGTTATTTACAATCAAACCAAGGTGCACTCTCTAAAACTGAAATAAAATACTTTTTATCCTCTTCACCTGAGATAAGAGCACCAGCTTCTTGTGCTTTTTCTAACCATTTTGCATATTCTTTTTTATTTCCAGTAGCAGC
>DPYO01000166.1:880-16372 GCA_003535775.1 Fidelibacterota bacterium
CTGTCTCTTCAGCATAAGATAAAGCTAACTAATACAGCATATACGTGTGACAACATCCACTGCCCTCTTTGCTCATTCACAGGTTCATATTTATAAGATTTCCTCCAGTGATATAATGATGCCTGAGCAAAGTTCACCATACGTACATCATCCTGTTCATTTCTATCTTCTTTCCCCAATAGATTCCAAGTCTGGATATTCATTTCAATACCCATATAGTGATGCATTTTCTGTTCTTCAGTTACTTTACTCATTTCTACTCCTTTTAGATTTGAGATGGCTAAGAGAGAAAATATTAATCCAATAATTGAATTATATCTAAGTAAATTGAAATTTATAAACACCCGCTAGAATGAACGTAGGATGATTTATATGGAAAAAGGAACTGAAGAGAGGATAATATTTTTCATTTAAGGAATAGATCCCACGATAAAACCAAATTTTAATTCCTGTCCAAAATCTGGTTTGAATTTATGGAGAATTTCTCCATCCCATTTCACAAACTTCAATTCCCCGCTGATTCCAATTTTCCCTGGTGCGCTGTTTCTGTTCCACCAGTGTACTGAGATACCGTCTCCCATGTTATCTTTAAAAAGAAATTCATAAAAACCTCTTTTTAGCTTAACAGGGAAATTATATTCTGTGCTGTCCTTGAAGAATCCGCCGCTGTAAAAGACAGTACCATGGTTACCGGAAATGGTGAAGGAGTTTTCCCGAGACCTGTCTCTATTGTTTGTTTTGATCTTCAGGATAAATTCTTCCGGAAAAATCTCAGGTAAGGGGACCATAGATGTTAAAATATTGTTCAGGGGATTTTCGTCTTTTACTCCGTTGGTCTTTTTTATTTCCACTTCAAAAGTTTGAGTTCTTCTTAATCCGTTCCAATTCGGGATTGGGAGAAAAACCTTTTCTTCTTCCAGAAATTTAAGATGCCCATACCAGTGATAGACCGATTTTCTCCTGTGTTTAAGGCCATAATGAATTTCCACCTGTTTCAAGTCATAGGCCCCGGCATTTTTTATAATGATTTTTGGGTTGGACAGGGTTGGGTTGAAACGGCTGAATGCGCTTTTTGAGCTGGGAACAATGATGTCTATAATTTCTGCGTCGTTCATAAAATTTGGTGAACCATACGAGAATAGCTGATGGGAAATCCTGAATTCACCTTCTTTTTCACCATTATCCAGGTAGGGTTCGATTTCATAATCTATGGAAATTGTATCACCAGGTTTAACGAAGGGGGTGAGCTCATATTCATATTCATCCACTTTGGTTCCAGGGCACCATCCGGCACGATCAAAAGGCCAGGTACCGCCCTGGGGATAGATAGGGTTGTTCCCGCAGTCTTTCCAGACATTCCAGCGGAATAGTTCCCACCCGTTCATATAAAAGGTATGTGTTTTACTGTCCCATTCGCAGCAATTTCGCGGGCCTGCATGTCCGTGTCCGGAGACTACTGCCTTCAGTTTATAACCACGAGCTTCAGGAAGAAGCTGAAGTTTTGTTTCTTGTAAAACAATATCATCCGCCAAATCTCCGTATTTGTGATGTCCGTAGGGATAAATATTTTCTACTCTTAAAATATTACGGGTCGGTGCACCTTTAATGAATATAAATTTCAGATCCAGCAATTCCTGATTATTGCCTACAATAATTTCCCGTTCTCCCTTTAGGATCGGACCATAGTCCGTTATGTCGTATGTCCATTCCCATCCAGCTTCCCCACCGAGCGAGAGCCTCTTTCCATAAGGGGTCACAAAACTTCCCATACTGAATGCTTCAACCGTATCTCCCTTTGGAACATTCACAAATATATTCCAGATATAATCCCATTCGCCGCATGGATAGTTATCACCTTTGGTTGTTGAATCGCATTTAAGGGTTTGCACCATGATGATTTTTGCCCAGGGACCATCAGATTCCGGAAATTGGATGATTTTTTTGTATTGTGCATTCCAGCCTTCTGGGCTCCGCGTTTCCCAGGTGATTGGGTGGAGCACCAAAGTCTCACCATCAATTAATTCACCAAACAGGCAACCTGAAAAAAGAAAGATAAATAGAGCGGAAAAATTCTTTTTAAGACACCAGAACACTAATTCTTATGTTGTTCAATAGGCGAACAGGTGCATACTAGGTTTCTATCTCCGTGGGCATTGTCAATTCGACTGACCGCAGGCCAGAATTTTGATTCCCTAGTCCACTCTGCAGGGTAAACAGCTTCTTCACGGGTATATGAGTGATTCCAGCTGTCGCTTGCTGCATGTTGTGCCGTGTGAGGTGCGTTTTTCAGAACATTATCTTTAAGATCAACCCTGCCGGACTCCACATCCAAAATCTCTTTTTTTATGTGTATCAGAGCGAAACAAAAGCGATCCATTTCTCCTTTTGATTCGCTTTCTGTAGGTTCGATCATAAGTGTGCCCGGAACTGGAAACGATACGGTGGGCGCATGGAAACCATAATCCATGAGACGCTTCGCTACATCTTCATCAGTGATTTCGCAGGATTTTCGGAAAGGGCGTAAGTCAAGAATAAATTCGTGCCCAACTCTTCCAGTAGCACCTGTGTAGAGGATTGTAAAATATCGGCTCAATTTTTTTGCCATATAATTAGCGTTTAGAATTGCAACCTGGGATGTTTTTTTAATACCGAAATCACCCAGGAGCCGGATAAACGCCCAGGAAATTGGAAGGATACTGGCACTGCCCCAGGGTGCAGATGAAACTGCGTCAATCCCCTGCTCTCCGCCTGTGGAAATGACAGGGTGGTCAGGGAGAAAAGGTGCTAAATGTTTTTTTGTAAATATAGGGCCCATCCCAGGACCACCACCTCCATGTGGAATACAAAATGTTTTATGGAGATTGATATGGCACACGTCAGCCCCAAATTCTGCCGGTTTGCACAATCCCATCATGGCATTCAAATTTGCTCCGTCCAGATAAATCTGCCCGCCGTTATCATGGATGATCCTGCAGATATCTACAATATGCTCTTCGAATACCCCATGAGTTGATGGGTACGTTACCATAAAAGCAGACAATTGATTGCTGTTAGTTTTCGCTTTTTGCCTGAGGTCTTCAATATCTATGTTCCCATCATTATCACACTGTACCACTACCACGCTCATTCCCGTCATTACTGCACTGGCAGGATTAGTACCATGAGCGGAAGTTGGAATCAGGCAAACAGTACGTTGACTCTCACCCCTGGATTTGTGATATTCTGAAATAATTTTCAGCCCGGTAAATTCACCTTGTGCACCAGAATTTGGTTGAAAGGAATAATCACTAAATCCAGTGATGTTACAGAGCCGGTCCCCCAACTCTGCGATCAATTTTTGGTAGCCGGGGACCTGCTCTTTCGGAACAAAAGGATGAAGGTCTGAAAATTCCGGCCAGGTAATACCTATCATTTCCGTGGTTGCGTTCAATTTCATGGTACAAGATCCAAGCGGTATCATGCTGGTAGTGAGGGATAAATCCTTTTGCTGTAGGCGATAAATGTAACGGAGCATTTCTGTTTCTGAATGGTAAAGACTGAAGACAGGGTGTTTAAGGTAACTGGATGTTCGCCGGAGATTATTTGGGATCCCAAAAGAATCATTATTTTTTTGTTTTGCTCCAAAGAGGTCTAGAAGCGTATTTACATCTTTGTCAGAAACGGTTTCATCCAATGAAATTCCCAATGAGCCGTCTCCATAATCACGCAGGTTGATTTTTTGTTTCTGTGCTTTTTTAAACAAATTGTTATCAGCATTAAACCGGATAGTATCAAAAAACTGGGTGTGATGAATTCTATATCCTGCCCTATCTAGCGCTGATCCCACAATGCATGTGCGGCGGTGTACATCCTCTGCTATTTTTCGGATTCCGCCAGGTCCGTGATATATGGTATACATTCCCGACATGACTGCCAATAACACCTGGGCAGTGCAGATGTTTGATGTTGCCCGTTCCCGACGGATATGTTGTTCCCGGGTCTGGAGTGCCATTCGAAGAGCAGGGTTGCCATGGGTATCTTTTGAAAGTCCGATGATACGACCTGGGATTTTTCTTTCAAATATTTTACGTGTAGCAAAAAAAGCAGCATGCGGGCCACCGTATCCCATAGGAACACCAAATCTCTGGCTGGTTCCTACGACTACATCAGCACCCCATTCGCCTGGTGGTTTTAATAAAGCAAGGCTCAGCAAATCAGCTGCGACGGCGATATAACTTCCAGCATTGTGGGCCTGGGTGCACAGGCTGGTATAATCATGGATTTCTCCATCAGTGGCAGGGTATTGAAGTGTCCCGCCAAGTATTTTATTATTGAACTTAAAATTTTTTGGTTCGGTTATGTTGAGTTCAATACCGATGGGTTTTGCCCGTGTTTTCAATACGGCTATGGTTTGAGGGTGGCAGTTGGATGCGACAAAATACTGATTTCTTTTTGGATTGACACGCGCTAGGAAGGTCATGGCTTCCGCAGCGGCAGTACTTTCATCTAAAAGGGAAGCATTGGCAATATCCATGCCGGAGAAGTCACAGATCATAGTTTGAAAATTAAAGAGAGCCTCAAGCCGTCCTTGGGAAATTTCAGCTTGGTATGGTGTGTACTGAGTATACCAACCTGGGCTTTCAAGGATGTTCCGCAGGATGACCGGTGGTGTGTATGTGCCATAATATCCCATTCCGATGTAAGATCGGAACACTTGATTTTCACTAGCGATGGAGCGTAGCTCCTTGAGGAGTTCCTGTTCAATTGGTACAGCATTAATTTGGAGAGAATCCATGCCCAAAACTGAAGCAGGGATTATCTCACTGATGAGTTCATTCAGGGATGATAATCCACATGATTTCAGCATGGACTGAATTTCTCCATCAGAAGGACCTAAATGACGATTAATAAAAAGATTCTTTTGTGATGATTCGTTCATTTCAAATGGTGGTTAGAATTCCAAATAAGTTGTTGTAAAGGATTTATTTCAAAAACAAACTTAGGATAGTTGGAGGAATAAAAGTAAGGATTACTCTATAAGAAAATATTAATTTCCCAGTTTATTGGATTGATGAGTTTAACATGACAAAGAAGAAAGTGCAGAAAATAGAATTTTATGGATGATGTAATCGTTATCGGTGGGGGAATTGTGGGGCTTGCTACAGCCTATAAACTGTTGGAACAAAAACCAGGATTGAAACTACGGATTCTTGAAAAGGAGAAATCCATCGGCCTTCATCAAAGTGGTCACAATAGCGGTGTCATCCATTCGGGCATTTATTATAAGCCCGGTTCAATGAAGGCAAAAAATTGTCGTCGCGGTGTGGGTGAACTCCTTCTGTTTTGTGATAAATTTAATGTACAATATGACTTATGCGGTAAAGTAATTGTAGCGGTTAATTCGGAGGAAGTGAACAGACTTGATGCACTATACAAACGGGGTTTAGAAAACGGGATATCCGATGTAAGAATTATTGATTCACAAGAACTGAAGGATTTGGAGCCCCACGCCACAGGGATAAAAGCGATACATGTTCCTTCCATGGGGATTATTAATTATACATCTGTTGTTGATGAACTCGCAAAGCAGATCATAAAACGTGGAGGTGAAATTAAAACGAAAGCCACTGTAAAAGGTTTTGTCAGGAAAGTAGGAGAATGTATTGTCAATACTCAAACGTGTGATTATCCCACGGGGCTGGTCATTAATTGTGCCGGACTCTACTCGGATAAAATTGCACAACTTGCGGGAGAAAACTCTTCAATCAGCATTATCCCTTTTAGAGGAGAATATTACGTTCTGAAACCTGAAAGCCGACACTTGGTGAATTCTCTGATTTATCCGGTTCCAGACCCCAGGTTTCCTTTCTTAGGGGTACATTTTACACGCAAAATAGATGGTTCTGTAGAGGCGGGACCGAACGCAGTTCTTGCCACAGCCAGGGAGGGATATCGCCGGCGGGATTTTAGTTTTCAGGAAACCTGGGAATTACTTACTAATCCGGGGTTTTGGAAAATTGGGCGCAATTATTGGAAAATAGGTATGGAGGAATACACAAGGTCACTCTTTAAACCGCTTTTTGTAAAAGCATTACAGTATCTTGTGCCCGCAATCCAGGGATCTGATCTGGTGCCTGGCGGATCGGGTGTCAGGGCCCAGGCGATGGATAGGACAGGAAAATTGCTGGATGACTTTTGTATCGTTCAGTCAGAAAGGTTTATCCATGTTCTAAATGCCCCATCACCCGCGGCGACGGCATCCTTTGCTATTGGATCCACAATTGCCGCCCAGGCTTTTCAGAATATTTTTAGGGAATAAATATTTTATTATGATTAAGGAAAATTTGCTATTTCTGTTCTGAAATAATGATTGTAAATTAGTAAGCTAAAAACATTTTTTTATGACACCACTTACTTTAATACAGTCGTTTAAAATAAAAAGGAAGTTTGATCAATGAAAACCAAAATATCCCGTTTTAAAGACGGGCAAAAGGGAAATCCATTAAATTTAGGTGCACCTCGGTTTGGTGCATTTTTTATTTTTTACAATTAGGAATTATATGAACTCAATACAAGATCTGATAGAATTGCAGAAAATAGACTCTCAATTGGCAGAAATTGAAGAATTGCTTGGAGATTTACCAATAAAAGTAACTGAATTGAAAAACAAAGAGGATAGTCTGACTTCTGATTTTGAACGGGGAAAATCACGCTTAAAAGAAATAGCTTTGGAACAGCACAAGACCGAAATGAACCTAGCTGAGTTCAAGGAAAAGATTGATAAGCTAAAAGATCAACTTTTTTTAGTGACAAACAATAAACAATACGATGCTCTAATGTTAGAAATTGATCATTTGAAAGAAAATTTGGATCGTAACGAGACAACGGAATTGGAGCTTCTGGAAGAGAAGGATCAGCTTGCAGAACAAGTAAAAAGTCAAGAACAAAGCTTGGAATCTCTGAGCAAAGAATTGTCTTCCAAACAAGTCAATCTGGAGCAGGCACTGGCAGCCTCCAGTTCAGAGAAAAAAGACCTTGAAAGTCGCCGTGAGGAGACGGCCAAAGATTTGAGCGCGAGTGTGCTTGCACGGTATAATAGAATACTGTCCGCCCGAAATGGGTTAGCAGTTGTCTCTTTGGAAGGAAGGTCCTGTGGTGGGTGTGGCGCTGCGTTACCACCACAGCTGGTAGCGGAGGTAAAAACACTTATGACTATACAGAACTGTAGTATTTGCACCCGCTTTCTTTTTTGGGAAAAACCAGAATAGATAATTAATAATTTGAGTCGGTTGGGTGACTACCCCGACACTTGTGTCGGGGAGGAAAGTCCGAGCACTGCAGGACAGGGTGCCTCCTAACGGGAGGAGTCCGCGAGGACATGGAAAGTGCAACAGAAAAAAAACCGTCACAACATCTTTGATGTTGGGATAAGGGTGAAAAGGTGGTGTAAGAGACCACCAGTTTCCGTAGCAATGCGGGAAGCTTGTAAACCCCACTCAGTGCAAGATCGAATATATCTCCAGATGTTGTCCGCATCGTAATGAGAGACGGGTAGATTGCGTAATCCTGACTGTGAAGTCTGGATCAGATAAATGGTCACTAATTCTGCTTTAGTAGAAAAACAAAACTCGGCTTACAGACCGGCTCATTTTTTAATCAATTAATGAATTGGAAAATTTTAGATCCTGATCCTGAAATTGTTAGCAAAAACATGCAGGAATTTCACTGTACGGAGATTCTTGCTAAGACAATGGCTAACCGGGGAATTATTTCCCTTAATGATTCCCACACGTTTTTTAATCCTGATCTAAACCAGCTCCACGATCCATTCCTTATGAAGGACATGGGACAGGCCGTGGATCGGATTATTCTAAATATTGATAAACACATACCAATTCTCATTTTTGGAGATTATGATGTGGATGGTACAACGGCTGCTTCTGTTCTTTACCTTGCACTCAACTCACTTGGAGCTGTTGTCTCAACGTACATCCCGAATCGAGATATTGAAGGGCATGGATTATCAACCCAGGGGATTAAACACGCACAAGCTTCTGGTTCTGACTTAATAATTACTTGTGACTGTGGAACAAATGCATTTGAGCAAGTAAATATTTCTAATTCCTTGGAAATTGACGTAATAGTTACTGATCATCATGTCCCCGATGATGTGCTTCCGGATGCGTTTGCTGTCTTGAATCCAAAAAGGACGGATTGCACTTATCCCTTTGATAGCTTATGTGGAAGTGGTGTGGCATTTAAGCTCGCGTACGCTCTTATGAAAAAGACGAGAAAAGAATTAGCACCACTCCTAAATCTTTTGGATATAGTTACTTTGGGTACTGCTGTAGATTTTGTTCCAATACTTGATGAAAACAGGATCATAGTTCATTATGGTATTGAACAACTGAGTTCTACAACACACCTGGGGATTCAATCTCTTTTAGAACAAGTCGGATTAAAAATCGGTTCTTTGTCTGTCGGACAGTTAGTGTTTAATGTAACTCCAAAGATCAATTCTGCAGGCAGGATGGGAGATGGAAACAGGGCTGTGGAATTATTGACAACACAAGATTCTGCGCGTGCAAGTGAATTGGCAGAAGAGCTTGTTTATGAAAGCAAGAGAAGGAGAAAAATTCAGGATACTGTGCTTGACGATGCCATACGAAAAGTCAATTCCGAGATAAATATTAAAAATGACAAAGCTATCATTCTTGCCGATCGTGAATGGCATTCCGGTGTCATTGGGATTGTTGCCTCTAAACTTAAGGAAGAATATAATCGACCCATCATTATAATTTCTATTGGTGAGGATGGAATTGGGAAGGGTTCTGCCCGAAGCATAGGAAATTTTGATATGTATGATGCTTTAACAAATACCAGTAGATTTTTAGAGGGATATGGCGGCCATCCAATGGCAGCCGGACTTACAGTAAAAGAAGAGAATGTGAATAATTTCAGAAAAACATTTTTACACTATTCAAAGGAAAGATTAAAAAAGGCAGAGTTAGTGCAAACAATCGTTCTGGAAGGAGAAATACGTCTAAAAGATATTAATAGTCGTTTCATGACATTCCTAAATAAATTAGAACCGTATGGTCCTGGGAATATGAGGCCTAAATTTATAATTAGAAATATAATTATTGCTGGAAATCCAAAAGTGATCGGAAACGGAGACCATCTAAAATTCAAGGTACGACAGGGAAAAACAGTTTATGGTGCTATCGGGTTTAATATGTCCCAGCATTACGAAAAGCTTATCAAAGGTTGTCCTATTGATATAGCCTGTTTAGTCGAAATCAATGAGTGGCGGGGCCAGGAAAGTATTCAATTAAACGTACGTGATATTAAATTGAGTGGAAAGAGCTATGATTAAAACAAAAATTGCCGGCGTAGGGTATTATGTACCCGAGCAGGTTATCACAAACCAAGATTTAGAACAGCAAATGGATACAAGTAATGAGTGGATCGTCAGCCGGAGCGGTATTGAAGAACGGCGTTGGGTTCGTGATGGAATTTGCACATCCGATTTAGCATTTGAAGCATCTAAAAAGGCAATGAAATCTGCCAAGGTATCATCAGAGGATATTGATTTGGTTATTGTTGGAACCATCACATCGGATTATTTTTTCCCCGGCGTAAGTGCTCAGCTGCAAGATCGCCTTGATTTACATCATATAGGAGCTTTTGATGTTAAAGCGGCCTGCTCAGCTTTCATTTATGCCCTATCCATTGGTGATCAATTCATTCGAACAGGTGTGTGCAGTACTATTCTTATTGTTGGTGCCGAGGTCCAGTCTAAATTTCTAAACATATCCACAGAAGGAAGGGATATGACGGTTTTATTTGGTGATGGATCTGGTGCAGCAATCCTCCAAAAAAGTGATGACGAAAGTGGTGTTCTTTCTACACATTTGCATTGTCAGGGATCCAATATAAAAAACCTGTGGATGGAAGCGCCGGGTTCAGCTGAAAATTGTCAAATGACAAACATCAAATTAGAAGAAGGCCGACATTTCCCTGTCATGAATGGCAGGGAGGTATTTCGGAATGCCATTGTGCGGTTTCCAGAAGTGATTCAGGAGTCTTTGGATGCCAGTGGGCTGACCCTGGATGACGTCAGTTTGATTATTCCACACCAGGCAAACTTGAGAATAAGTCAAGCGGTTGCTAAGCGGCTGGGGGTTGGTATGGATAAAGTATTTAGCAATATCCATAAATATGGTAATACGACAGCAGCATCTATTCCTATTGCTCTTTGCGAAGCTGTTGAGGAGAATAAAATTTCAAAGGGGGATGTTGTTGTACTGGCTTCATTCGGCGCTGGGTTTACTTGGGCATCCGCTGCGATCCGTTGGTAAATTAGTATAAACATGACGGGAAAAAAGAAGAATTATGAATAAGTTATTTTTTACAGATGAACATGTAATGCTTCAAGATATGGTTCGGGACTTTGCCAAAAATGAAGTGGAACCGTTGGCAAGGGAGATGGATGCAACAGGAGAGTTTCCCCATGATTTAGTAAGGCAAATGGGAGACCTTGGATTAATGGGAATACCGGTTTCTGAAAAATATGGCGGAGCGGGAATGGACACAGTTGCTTATGCATCAGCTGTGATGGAATTAGCAAAGGTGGATGCTTCACTTGCCATTACCATGGCAGCACATACATCCCTAGGGACGGTTCCGATTGTTCTTACTGGAACGGAAGAACAAAAACAAAAATGGGTGCCTCTTCTGGCATCCGGGAAAATACTGGGGGCATTTGGATTGACGGAACCTGAAGCAGGCAGCGATGCTGGTTCCACCCGTACTGCTGCAGTGAAAAATGGTGATCATTATGTTGTGAATGGGAGTAAAATTTTTATTACGAATGCAAGTGAGGCGGGCGTACTAAGCTTTACAGCCCAGATTATAGAAGAAGGAATTAAGAAAGGCATTGGTGCATTTACGATTCCAACAGACATAATTGGCTTGAAAATTGGACCGAAAGAAAAGAAAATGGGTTGGCGTGCAAGCGACACGAGACAATTATTTTTTGAGGACATGAAAGTGCCCGTGGAGAACATGTTGGGAAATCCTAAAGAGGGATTTAAGACGTTTTTAAAAACATTAATAGGTGGCCGAATTTCAGTGGGTGCACTTGCTGTTGGAACGGCGGAAGGTGCATACAAAAAAGCCCTCAAATATTCTACTGAAAGGAAAGCGTTTGGGCGAGAGATTTATAAATTTCAACCCATTGGATTTAAATTAGCTGATATGGCAACCCGAATCGAAGCAGCAAAACTACTGGTATTTCATTCTGCTTGGATGAAAGACCAGGGGAAAGATGTCACCAAAGAAGCTGCTATGGCAAAGCTTTTTGCAAGTGAAGTTGCAATGGATGTTACAACAGAGGCTATCCAGATTTATGGTGGGTATGGGTATGTTGCTGAATATGACGTTGAGCGGTTTTTCAGGGATGCAAAAGTATTAGAGATAGGAGAAGGGACAAGTGAAGTACAACGACTGGTTATATCACGCGAAATAATTAAAGATGTCTTGAAAAAATGATGCAAGAAATAAGAAAGGAAACTTTTTTACAGAAATCGGTGAATATATTCTATAGATACTGGCTACAAGTGAGCATTTTAGCAGTCCTTGTTTTGGGTGGGTCCTTTTTTTTCCCTGGTGGAAAGTCACTCCAATTAACTTATAAATTGAATGATATTACCAGGAAGCCAATTATAGCACCATTTACATTTCCGATTTTGAAAACAGAAGAAAAATTACAGGACGACCTAAATGTAGCGATTAACTCTGAACCATTCGTTTTTTTCCGGAAGCAGGAGATCGTAGATAATAGGACTGAAAAAATGCATGGTTTCTTTCAGATAATTAATGAAATTCATGAAGCAGAAAAACAGGTAATACAATCTAAGGATTTGGTGTACCGGTATCGGTATGAACCTCAGCATAAAACTGCAAAAGCTGATTATATAGCCGACAGTACAGCTTTTGCTATTCTAAATGAGAAATTGCATAGTCACTATTCTTCATTTCCATTAGAAACGGATTTATGGAAATCCTTTACTTCCCTTCCCTCCCTTGAAAACGAGACATATCCCCTGACTAAATTTGAAATAGATGTTGTACGAATTTGTAGAAACCGCTGGGCTGAAGGAATTTATGATATCGGAAAAAATGAAATAGTCAGCAACGAGGTAATGGTTCACCAGGGGGATGTTCCTTCCTTATATCAACCCGGTGATTTTATTGATCTGGAAGAGGCATGGATAAAGGCAAAGGTAGAGGTAACAAATTTATTTCCTGATGAAAATGATTTTTATAAAACTCTTGGATATGATTTGATAGTTGAGTTTATGAAGCCAAATTTGATTTATGATAAGGAAACAACCGAACGCCGCCAAACTGCCCGGCTGAACAGGGTACCAAGATATCAAGGCACCGTGTTAAAGGACGAACGAATTGTAGATGTGAATACACGAATTAATGAGGATATTCTCCAAAAATTGAATTCTCTCTCCACAGCACTTGTAAAAAAAGAGGGAACACAGAGCGGATGGGAGGCTCTAACCGTTTATCTTGGGAGAATAATTATCATCGCGGTGGTTATTTCATTTTTCTTCACGTTTTTATTCATATATAGAACCCCCCTATTTGATGACTGGAAAATGGTGCTGCTTATAGCGTTGATATTTTTCGCAGAAATGGGTTTATCGTATGTGTTTGTAATAAAGCTGAATATTTCTCCGTATCTAATCCCCATTACCGTTGCTGCCATGTCTATTACGATTTTATTCGATGCCAGGATTGGATTTATGGGTACGACATCAATGGTGATTTTGACAGGAATCATGATTGGAAATGATCTTGATTTTATCGTAGTTGCCCTGTTTACGTCGGGAGTAGCAATGTACAGTGTTCGACAGCTTTGGAAACGAAGTCAGGTATTTACAACTATATTTGCATTGATCGCTGCAAGTATAATTGTAGCAATCGGCATTGGTTTTTTTAAAGATAATTCATGGGTGTCTATTCGTTCAGATATTTTTTACCTCATCATCATAAGTATTCTCGCCCCTATTGTTACTTATGGACTTGTCGGATTATTAGAAGGGGCATTTAAAATCACGACAAATCTGACACTATTGGAATTACTTGATTTTGATCACCCATTGCTTAAGCGTCTTCTACAGAATGCAAATGGAACATTTAATCATAGTATTGTGGTTGGGAACCTTGCTGAAGCATGTGCAAATGCAATTGGGGCGCGGTCCCTCCTGGCACGCGTTGGTGCATATTATCATGATATTGGGAAATTGGCTCGTCCGGAATATTTTATTGAAAACCAGTATTCCGGTACAAACAAGCACGACAGTCTTCCGCCAGCCATGAGCGCTAAAATAATTAGGAATCATGTAAAAGAAGGTATACAGCTAGCAAAAGAATACGGTCTCCCCAAAATTGTTCGGGATTTTATTCCAATGCATCATGGTACCACTCGGGTGGAATATTTTTACCGCAGAGCAATGGAAATTGCTGAAGATTCTACTGAAGTTGACGAAAATGCATTCAGGTATCCTGGGCCGAAGCCGGACACAAAGGAGACAGGTATCCTGATGATTTGTGAAGCTGTTGAAGCCGCTGTGCGATCCATTAAAAATCCAGATATAATGAAAATTGAAGCCATGATAGATAAAATAATTAAGGGTCGTGTTGATGACGAACAATTGGATGAGTGTCCCCTAACTTTGGGTGAACTAACAAAGATTAAGGGAAAAGTAGATGGGACGAAGGGAATGCTACCAGTTTTGCGGGGAATTTACCATATTCGAGTGGAATACCCAGATGATCCAAAAGAGGAGACAGAAGGACAGTCTAATAAATGATAACAATCCAGATAGAAAAGGATTTGGTATTGGATCAGCCAAATGATGATGCATGTTGTAAAATTTTGAAAACTGTATTAGAAAATCAAGGCAATGATGATGGAACAATCACAGTCATTTTAGGTCAAGATGAACTTTTGCGCAGTTTAAAAAAGCAGTTCTTCAAGAAAAATCAATATACAGATGTGATTGCATTTCGGTTAAACAATTATGAGGAAAAAGTTGTCGAAGGAGAAGTGTATATCAGTCTCCCCCGAGCACGGGAGAATGCGAAGACTTTTGGTGAACCATTCGAAAAAGAAATCTCTAGGCTGCTTATCCACGGAGTGCTCCATTTGTTGGGATACGAGGATGATACAAAAAAGTCTAAAATGGTAATGACTTCGCTTGAGAATAAGTATTTAAAAATGGTTCAATGGAAAAAATTATTCACAAAGGGAAGCAATATCCTCACTCACTCACAATGATAGAGATTAATCAACACAAATCAATTGGGGATTCCCTTTCTCAATTAATAGAAACTGTAGAAAAATTAAGGGCACCAGGTGGATGTCCTTGGGACAGAGACCAGACGCAGGCTTCCCTTCTTCCCTATTTTCTAGAAGAAATCTATGAAGTGATTGAAAGCGTGGAAGAGGGGAACATGGAACTGCTGAAAGAAGAACTGGGGGACATATTGCTGCACGTGGTGTTTCAGGCCTCCATAGGAAAAGAGAATGAAGATTTTACTCTTCTGGACTCATTGAATTATGTGAATGAAAAACTTGTTCGACGGCATCCTCACGTGTTCGCGGATGCAAAAGCAGAAGGCCCTTTTCATGCCAAGCAAAACTGGGAAGCGGCGAAGCATGATGAAAAGAAAAGGGAGTCCCGTTTGGATGGTGTCCCTGGTACTCTTCCCGCGTTGACACGGTCGCAGCGACTACAGGAAAAAGCCAGTTATGCCGGCTTTGATTGGAAAAAAGTGGAACAGGTGTGGGAAAAGGTCCACGAAGAAATTGGGGAATTGAAGGAGGCAGAGGAAAAAGGAATTACAGAGCAAATTGAAGAGGAAATCGGTGACACCCTGTTTTCTATTGTAAATCTGTCCCGGTTCTTAGGAGTTTCCGCTGAAACTGCTCTAAGAAAAACCAATCGGAAATTCACATCCCGTTTTGCCCAGGTGGAAAAAGAATTAAAAAAAAGGGGTAAAAAGGTGGAAGATTCGTCCTTGGAGGAAATGGACGAAATCTGGAATATGGTGAAAAACAACGATGATTAATAAAACAGAAGAAAATCAAAAGGGATCATAACCCGACGGGTTGTTTTTTTAGTGGGATGATGGGTAGATAAATACACGCACATTGTGGAGTAAATTATTTTGTAGAATCCAAACAAGATATAATCTTAGATATTTAAATTATGAGTGGTATGATGCCTTTTATGACTGCACCACCTGAAGTCAACCCGATTGACGCGAAAGCCTAAGATGGTCTCACGCAACTCCATGAACGACGCAAAATCCCAATCACCACCGTCCACTGAGCCCGCATCACGACCCGATCAAGGCAAGTTCCTCTGGTTGTGGATATGGTTCTGGCGTGTAACCCTGGTTGTCTCTCTCTCCTACGCTTGGTATTGC
>DPYO01000140.1:0-510 GCA_003535775.1 Fidelibacterota bacterium
AAGGAATTAAGCGAAAAAAATATTCCTTTTGTCATTATTGAGATCAATGAAGAAAAAACAAGCCTGATGGATGATTTAGGATACAAGTTTATCAAACAGGATGCAACTTTGGATGAAACATTGATCAATGCTAATATTGAACATGCCAAAGGAATTGTAGTGATACTCAGTACCGATCAGGAAAATTTATTTGTGACAATGTCCGCCCGAAATCTCAACCAGGCTGCTTATGTATTGGGGCGATGCGCTAAAGAAGATACTGGTAAAAAATTAAAACGCGCTGGAGCAAATAAAGTTGTTAACCCATATATTACAGGTGGCCATAAAATGGCTGAGTTATTGCTGGCACCTTACCTGGAAGATACAGTATCACTATCTTCTGCCGGTCATAATCTTGATATAGTTATTGATGAATTTAAACTGAAAGATATCGACAGATATGACGGAATAATGATCAAGGATTCCAAATTCAGGGAAGATTATAATCTTGTTATTGTAGGACTCATAGAT
>DPYO01000140.1:885-1141 GCA_003535775.1 Fidelibacterota bacterium
ATACAGCATAAAATAATACTCTTAGGGTCTAAAGAGAATATCGATAAATTTAGTGAAACTATATAATATGTCATATAATATATATTATGTATAATAGGATTTATAAATTAATATTAACCAGATTCCCTCTATTCTCACTATCTGCATTCGTTATATTGACCTTTTTGAGTGTTATTCTATACCCGGGCAGCACGTACAGGGATAATTCTACCTCACGATATCAATTTTTTGACAATTTTCTCAGTGATTTAGGACG
>DPYO01000140.1:1543-4573 GCA_003535775.1 Fidelibacterota bacterium
GGTGTAATGCTTATGATCTTTTATCTTGTTCTTCCATGGTTTTTTAAGGAAGATAATTATTTTACATTATCCATAGTTGGCTCTATTTTGGGTATACTAGGATGTGCCTGTTTTGTGGGAACGGGATTAACCCCTGCTGACCTTTATCTGGATGCCCACATATTTTTTTCAAATTATATTTTTTATCTCTCTTTCCTGGCAACATTGATATATAGTTATGTGGTAATCAGATCGATTAAATTAAATACATTCTATGGAATTGGATACTTTTCCTTTGCTATATCATTGGTATCCTATATATTAATATTAGAATTTGGACCGCATCCATCTGAATCTGATTTTAGTTTAATATTTCAGGCTACATCCCAAAAGATTATCACAATTTGTTTTGTATTAGCTACCTGGATGCTTTCTAAAGGAATCAATAAGTCAATAAATAACGTAACTGGATAAATAATCTGCCATTATCGTATAACAAAATTAATAAGCCTGTTTTTTATATAGATAGTCTTAATTATGGTTTGATTTTCAATATGTTTATTCACTTTTTTGATTTTACGTGATTGTTCTGAAACAGTTTCTTCTTTTGAGTTTTTTGCAATGATTATTGATCCTCTCAGCCTTCCATTTACCTGAACTGCGATTTCAACTTCCTCTTCACTGGCTAATTCTTCGTCATAAACCAGCCACTCTTTATAGGCCATTGTATTCTGATTACCCCAAAGCTGATTAATTTCTTCAGAAAAATGCGGAGCAAATGGAGATAATAATATTAAATAATCCTGCAATACTTCTTTGGGAATCTCATTTAAGTTGGATAAATGATTTTGAAAAATCATCATTTGTGATATTGCTGTATTTAATCGAAGTTTTTCAATATCTTCTGATACTTTTTTAATTGTTTGATGCAATAATCTCAACGTTTCCTTTTCAGGAGGAATTACAACGATTTTTTTATTTGATGTAAAAAGTATCCATGATCTGCGTAAAAACCTGTCAATCCCAACAATACCCTTTGTGTCCCAGGCTGCAGCCTGGTCAAATGGGCCTATAAACATCTCATAGAGACGAAATACATCTGCACCGTACCTTTCCACTACCTCATCCGGATTTATCACGTTATTCCTGGATTTAGACATTTTTTCACCTCCTTCTCCTAAAACCATACCATGGGAGGTTCTCTTAAGGTAAGGTTCCGAATTTGGAACTAACCCACAATCATACAAAAATTTGTTCCAGAATCGTGAATACAGCAAATGGAGAGTCGTATGTTCCATTCCCCCGTTATACCAATCCACCGGCATCCAGTATCCTAATTTTTTTTCATCAGCAAAAGCTGAATCATTATGAGGATCAATATATCGAAGAAAATACCAGGATGAACCAGCCCAGTTTGGCATTGTATCAGTTTCTCTTTTGGCATCCTTTCCGCATTTCGGGCATGAAGTATTGACCCAATCCAGAATAGCCGCCAAGGGAGATTCCCCTGTTTCAGTAGGTTCATATTTTTCAACGGTGGGAAGCAAAACAGGTAAATCCTGTTCAGGAACCGGTACCCACTCACACTCACGACAATGAATCAGAGGAATGGGTTCCCCCCAATATCTTTGTCGGGAGAATACCCAATCCCTTAATTTGTAATTAATGGCCTTTTTCCCTATCCCCTTTTCTTCCAGCCATTTAGTTGTTTTGGTCTTTGCGGGTTCTACATTCAGCCCATTAATATCCAGATCTGCTTCAGCATTGGAGGAATTGATACACTGTCCCTCATATGGCCAGCAGGCTTTACCTGCCAAAACATCCTCAACACGTATTCCTTCATTTTCTGCCAATTCTTGAGGAGGGCGATTGATACATTGAATCTTTAGTCCATATTTCTGTGCAAAATCAAAATCTCTTGTATCATGGGCAGGAACTGCCATGATTGCACCGGTGCCATAGCTGATGAGCACATAATCTGCAATCCAGATTGGTAATTTCTCATTGTTTACAGGATTGATTGCATAGGAGCCTGTAAATACACCGGTCTTTTCCATTTCCAGCTCAGTCCGTTCAAGATCACTTTTCTTAGCTGAATCTTTAATATAAGATTCTACAACTGCTTTCTGTTCTTTGGTAGTAATGACCGAGACCAGTTCATGTTCAGGCGAAAGAATCATAAAAGTTGCTCCAAATAACGTATCTGGTCGTGTCGTAAATACTAATATATCGCCAGTTATACCATCTACTGAAAATGTTACTTCAGTTCCATCTGATCTGCCAATCCAGTTCACCTGCTGAGTTTTGATTTTATCTAGAAATTGAACCTCATCAAGGTCTTGAATCAATTTTTCTGCGTAGGAAGTTATTTTCAGCATCCATTGTTTAATTGACCGTTTTGTTACCTCACCATCGCATCGTTCACAACGTCCATCTACTACTTCTTCATTTGCCAGTCCTATCTTGCAGTCAATACACCAATTGATGGGTATTTTTTGTTTATATGCTAATCCCTTTTCATACAATTTTAGAAAAATCCACTGGGTCCACTTATAATACTCAGGATCTGTTGTAGAAAATACTCTATCCCAGTCAAAAGAAAAGCCCAGTGATTTTAACTGCTTTGTATATTTGTCAATATTTTCCTTAGTGATAACATTTGGATGGATGCCTGTTTTAATAGCATAGTTTTCCGATGGGAGGCCAAAGCTATCGAAACCCATTGGAAAAAGAACATTGAATCCCTCCATCCTTTTCTTCCTGGCTAGAATATCAAGGGCAGTGTACGAACGGGGATGGCCTACATGTAATCCATCACCGGATGGATAGGGAAATTCCACTAGGCAATAGAATTTTTCCTTATCAGAAAAATCGATAGCCTGGAAGGTTTTATTTTCTTCCCAGTATTTCTGCCATTTTTTATCTACTATTTTATGATCATATTCAATCATTAAATAAATCCTTCGTCCAAAAAAAGGGGTTTTGATTGAGAATTATTATGTCGGGGTGGGGAGATTTGAACTCCCGACCTCGTCGTCCCGAACGACGCGC
>DPYO01000140.1:4903-7323 GCA_003535775.1 Fidelibacterota bacterium
CCGGGCTGCGCTACACCCCGAAAAAACAATAAGCAGAAATTACAGTTGTTGTGAATTCCGTACCAACTAAATGAGCAATTTCATTACCAGAAATCCACCTATCAGAAGGAGGGTAAAGATAATGGTCAATAAATTAAAATATCTATCAATAAAATCAGTGATCGGTTCACCAAATTTCCATATCAAAAGAGATACAAGGAAAAATCTTGCTGTTCTGCTGACTGAAGATGCCAAAAGAAACATTGGAAAATTGATATTGAATGCTCCTGAAGTGATAGTGATAATCTTATAGGGAATAGGCGTAAATCCGGCTGTAAAGACAATAAATATATTATTGAGTTCATATTGAGACTGTATTTTTTGAAAAATATCAACAGAAAAACCGGGGACATGGTCAAAAAAGAAAAGAGCTAAAGAAGAAAATATACCTTCGCCACTCCACCAGGCAAAGTGACCAATCGAATAGCCTGCAATACCACCGATAATGCTCCCTATACTGCAAGCGAGAGCAAATCTGAATGCCTTTGATTTATTCCCAATTGACAGGGCAATAAGCAACACGTCAGGTGGAATTGGAAAAAAGGATGATTCAGCAAAGGCAAGAAAAAAAAGGGCGGGCATTCCGTATTTTGTATCTGCCCAGTGCAAAACCCAGTTGTATAATTTTCGCAGTTGATTCATTACCTTCTTGTATGAATCAATTATTCTTGAAATAGTACAGCAATTGCTGACATAACTTCTCTTTGCATGGTTATTCCAGTAGGCCTATTCAATATTTTACCATTTACAACCATACCACTGGAACCGCCTCCATCAAGATTAATTGCTTCAACACAATCTAAATTATCCATCATGACAGCCAATTCCTGGAGATACACTCCCCTGCTGGATGCCTGCCGGCCATCAACAACCATAATAATAAACCTGCCGTCAGAGGTGTATCCGGCAGCTGTACGAGGATGGATATTGGAAATTTCAGAACCAAAAAATACTTCTTCATCAACTGTGATATTAATTTCTCCACCAGTAATTAATACAGGGCCGGCTTGCAGGGCATCCCGTACATTCCATGGAACAGCTTGCGAATAGTCGAGAGATGGCTGAGGTATATTTTGCTGATTCAAAACAGGAGCATGCCATTCATAAAGACTGTCATTGCGTGATGCAATCCAAGCGATATCAATATGATTATCATCGTGAATACCTAAGGCACTTCTTGTCAAAAAATATCGCGTACTGCCGCGTAAAACAGATGAAATTGCTGGTGAATGAATAATATTATTTGACATTAAAAGTCCCACATGATCAGTAAGATCCTTATCCAGAATAAAATATCCGCCATTCACAACAATGCTTGCATTCAGATTATCCGCAAATTCAGATAATGTTTCCTTCCTGTCAGTATCCTGTGAACGGACAACACGAACGGACATACCCTCTAATGACACATCCACTTCTGCATACCAGGCTTTTAAGGGCATAATATTGTTTTTCCCTTTATATACTTTGATTCCATCTGGGAGATTTTGATTAATCTTTTCCATCGGGCGCCATTGCATTTTAACTTGACGGAAGATTTTATTTTCTCCACACCCAGAAAAAAATAAGAAGAGAGAGAATAAGAGAAGGAATTGTTTTTTGATAATAGTTTTTATTCCGATTTTATTATGTGAAAAGTTGTTGAAGCAAATTCTATCTCATTTGTATCAGAAAGAATAATTTCCCACTTCCCTGCACTTTTAGGATCGATCTTAACCACACTCCAGCACCTCCAATTTATTGACCTCTCAACTACCATTTTAACTTTTGCAATAGTTTTTCCCATATACATCCATTTGTGAAGTATTTCCTGGATTCCGCCATTCCTGTTATCTATACCGGATAAGCAACAAAGTGTGCCGACACTATCAGGAAATACTGATCCAGGGTTTATTGCATTCCTGTTTTTGATATCAACATCCCGTGCAACCATTATATAATTTAACGATAATTGTTCAGAGGGTATCGAATCAGTAGTTACGGTAATATCTTCTAGTGTTTCTGCTGAATCAATGCGCACTTCATTCGCCCTATCAATTTGTACCTTCCCGGAAATTTTGGTTGGTGTATCTATAGATGGGTTCTTCTCTCCTCTTTGAATTCCTGAAAAATAAATGATACCGATATACATGAAATAGGTAACTATAAGAAATCCGGTTAAAGAATATAATTGTTGGTATAGCGCAATAGAAACGAGGATCAATAATACAATACTAAGGTAAAAAATCATTGGATCGTTCAACATATATGTATCATTATCTTTTCAGTTTAGAAAAATATTAACGGTATTTTGAGTTGAATTTACCCCTTTCCCTATCGAAAAAGATACAAGAAATCCTCAAAATATCGGGGTTGGTAATATTCAAACAGAAATAATAAAA
>DPYO01000253.1 GCA_003535775.1 Fidelibacterota bacterium
CCGGTCAAAACGGACTAGCCATCTTTGCAGATGAAGTATACCAGGATAATCTGTATGGTTCTGAATTTTTGTCTTTTTCCAAGGCCCTGGGAGATGATATAAATATTCCCCTCTTCAGTTTTCACAGCGCATCGAAAGGGTTTTATGGAGAATGCGGGCACCGGGGTGGATATTTTGAAGTAAGGAACCCGCCGGGGGCGCAGGGGAGCAACACAGGGTTCATCGATATTTTATTTAAACAGGCTTCAGTGAATTTGTGTTCCAATACCACAGGGCAGGCCTTAATCTATCTTCTGGCTTCACCGCCGCTGGAGGGAAGTGAGCCCTACGATCAATTCAACAGGGAAAGACAGGGCATCCTGGCTGACCTGAATGAAAAAGCGGTCATGATAAAGGAATCCTTTAAGAAGATGGACGATGTAGAATGTTTTGGAAAGGTTGGGGCAATGTACCTTTTTCCACGATTCAATACCCTGCCAGCAGGGAAGACGGATTTTGATTACTGCATGAGCCTTCTTGAAAAGACTGGCTTAACCACAGTGAACGGCTCCGGATTTGGGCAGAAGGAGGGGACCCATCATTTGCGGATTGCCTTTTTGCCTCCTAAAAATACACTTGAAGATGTTTTACCGAAATGGATTGACTTCCACAACAACTACGTCCGGTACTAGCATGTAAAGAATCACTTTGACTATGAGAAGTTCAATCATTAAGTTAAAGTGTTAGTTTAGATAGAATATATTTACGAATCCTCAAAAGATGGACATTAAAAAACTATATTATTCAATTGGTGAGGTCAGCAAAATGACTGAGTTGAAGCAGTATGTCCTCCGCTACTGGGAAACAGAGTTCAAACAGTTAAAGCCCCAAAAAAACAGGTCGGGCAACCGTACCTACCGGCAGGCAGACATTGAAACCATATTAACGATCAAGTCTTTATTGTATGATAAAAAGTTCACTATTGTGGGCGCCAGGAAGCAATTAAACAGCGGAGTTGAGGACATGGGGGAAGGTGAGGAAGGTTCTGCGTCTTCCTGCATGAGCGAAAAACAGAAAACTGTACTGGGTGAAATCAAGGAGGAACTGCAGAAAATTCTTGATATCATTGCTGAGTGAACCAGCGTAATTAAATTCGGAGCGTGGCGTAGCCCGGTAGCGCACTTGACTGGGGGTCAAGGGGTCGCGAGTTCAAATCTCGCCGCTCCGACTATAATATTTCGACTTTTTGTCGATAATTTTAAACGATAAGTACTAGATAGTGTTTAATTCCTGTTAATTGCTAAAAACCTAACGAATTTATCTTATAATGGCCTTACTGGAGAAATACCGCCAGAAATTGGGAGTCTGACAAATAGTTCAGGCAGTATTATTTTAACAAATAATTGATTCACAAATTATTTCTTTTTATAAATGATTATAACTTTGGCACCATCTATATAATTATCTAAAAGGAGGTACCATGAAAATAAGATTTATCGTATCATTTCTAATTGTTGGATTAATTCCGTTCTGGAAGTGTGAATATAATCAGGATAAAGATTGTGCAGGTGTAGAGGGGGGCACGGTGTCAGGCTGGAATAGTGAATCATCGTAGTTCCATAGCAGCATTCCGTTCAGTCATTAAGGAATTCTCTGAGGGTATTTGATGACCTATACCGATGTTTCCAATAAAGAAGTTGAAGAACTTCTCATCATTGCTGGAAAAAGCAGCCTCAAATCAATTGAAAAATTAGCTGGAGGCTGGGCCAATTCGAATTACTTATTGAATATCAATGATGGAACACAACTTGTTCTTAAAATATGGAATGAAAGAACACCAAAAGAGGTGGAAAAATTAGTTTCTCTCACATGTTGGTTAGCAGAACACAATATTCCCACACCCACCCCACTCACACTCGGTAACTCAAATAAAACAATAATAAAAAATGGTCTGACATGGATGTTATTACCTTATATTGATGCTGATTGGTTGGGGTATGATTATGATTCATTGTTTTCACTTGGTAGAACCCAAGCAATGTTACATGCGGTCGAAACCCCTGACGGAATTATGGAAAATTTTTCAATGGGATTCAAATTCTTCCATCAACTATTTGAAGTTGCTGATAACAAAGATAACTGGTCACCATTTTTACTTCAACTTAAGGAAGAGGCAACCCTCTTATCTGAATTAATTCCTACAAATTTACCTAAAGGCATTATTCATGGTGATTTGTTTCCAGATAATGTGTTGGGGCGGGATGGTGAAGTTATAGCAATACTTGATTTTGAAGAATCATGTAAAAATTATTTGGCGCTTGATATTGCTATGACTTTTGTTGGTTTTGGTTGGTGTGATGGTGAACCTATTACTGAACGATGGCAAGCAATTATTGCAGGCTATGAATCAATCAGAAAATTAAACGAATCTGAACGTAATGCTTTACCTCATTTACATCGTTATGCAACACTTTCAATCGCTGCATGGCGATATTGGCAATTTGTAATAAATATTCCTAATACCCAGTACTCAGATAGGTATGTTGAAATGATTTCTAGATTAGATAAGAATCTACCATTTTAATCGATTTTATACATAATGGTAAAACAACATTTGATAATAACAGTTGTGAGTATCTTGATATACTTGATATTTTTGGTATTTGGCGTGCAACTAGCGGGTGTTTTTATGTTGATGTAGAAAATTGTTCGGATGACTGTATGAAAAATCCTAGTGGTAGATGTGAATGTCAAGATGGAGATGATTCCTATGACTGGGATGCTTCGGATAATATGAGTTAAACTGTAAGTGCTGGAGTATACCTCT
>DPYO01000078.1 GCA_003535775.1 Fidelibacterota bacterium
TGTTTCTCCCGGAAAAACAATAAAAATGGACGATATAATCATTGTTCTTGAATCAGAAAAGGCGTCAATGGAAATACCGGCAGAAATTGAAGGAAAAGTAAAAAAAGTGCTGATTGGTCCAGGGTCTACTGTTACAGCTGGACAGTGTCTAATTACCGTAGAAACGACCGGTAAAAAAACATCTAAAAAGGAAGTAAAAGAAAAAAGAGAATCGTCAAAGCCCGCGATAATAGCAGCAGTAGAGCCGAAGAAACAAAGAAAAGTTAAACAAGACATAGACAGGGTTTTCGCCTCTCCCGGGGTTCGCCGGTTATCTCGCGAATTAAAGATAGACTTACAAACCATAAAAGGAACGGGCCCAAAAGGCCGCGCCACCAAAGAGGATTTACATAGTTTTATTAGAAATAAGATGGAAGGGTTCGGCGGAAGTCCCCACCGCCCCGGGCCAGAAATTGATTTTTCTCAATGGGGAAAAATTGCAACTCAAAAACTAACAAAAATCAAGGGCATAATCTCCAGGCGCATGCAACAATCCTGGCAAACGATTCCACATGTTACACAATTTGACGAAGCAGACATTACAGACCTTCGTGCGCACAGACAAAAACTGAATAAGGACGCGGGCACCAAAAAACAAAAGGTAACCTTCCTGCCGTTTTTTATGAAAACAGTAGCAGATCTCCTTAAGGAAATGCCAATATTTAACAGCTCCCTTGATCATAGAGGAGAAAATTTAATATTTAAACACTATTTTCATATTGGGTTCGCAGTTGATACGCCAGCAGGCCTAATGGTTCCTGTAGTAAGAGATGTAGATCAAAAAAATATCATCGAAATCTCTAATGAACTGCAAGACCTAAGCCAACGGGCTCGAGACAAGAAACTAAAACCAAGCGAATTAAAAGGGGGAACCTTTACGATTTCAAGCCTTGGTGGTATCGGCGGTACTTTTTTTACGCCCATTATTGATCCGCCGCAAGTGGCCATTTTAGGAATTTCAGAGAGCTGGTGGGAAAAAGTTTATAATCACAAAAATAAGACCACGCGCCTAAGGTATCTTCTGCCATTTTCATTGTCATATGATCACCGTGTAATTGATGGAGCAGCAGCGGCAAGGTTTACATCTAGATATGCAGAAACGCTGGCCAGAGCAGATAATTATAAATAATAGTTAAATGGCAAAAAAAACAAGAGCTGAGTTTGTCGTAATTGGCGCAGGGCCTGGTGGGTATACTGCTGCATTCCGTTTAGCTGATCTCGGGAAAGGGGTTTTGTTGATTGATCGCGACCCAACATTGGGGGGCGTGTGTTTAAACCGTGGCTGTATTCCTTCTAAGGCCTTATTACATGTTTCGAAAATAATGAATGAAGCAAAAGAACTGTCAAAGTCGGGGGTGATTTTTGGGAAACCAAAAATTGATTTAGGTGCCCTTCGTAAACAAAAAGATAAAACCGTTAGAAGATTAGTTATGGGTTTGGACCAAATGGCCAGGGCCAGAAAAATCAAAACACTAGAGGGGTATGCTGCCTTTAATTCTAACACAGAATTGAGTGTTAAAACAGCCAACGAAACAATTAATGTTTCTTTTGAAAAATGTATTATAGCGGTTGGGTCTGTTTCTTCAGGGATTCCAGGAGTGCCAATGGATCACCCCTCGGTACTGACATCAAAAACCGCATTAGAATTAAAAGAGATTCCGGAAACAATGTTAGTGATTGGTGGGGGGGCAGTCGGACTAGAGCTGGGCCAGGTATATGCCACGCTTGGCACAAAAGTAACCATTGTTGAGTTTATGCAAACCCTTATCCCCGCAGCAGATTTTGATATTGTTGAGCCACTTCGTAAAAAGCTAGAAAGACAAGGAATCACAGTTTTACTCTCATCTAGAGTGAAAAAAGTTGAAATAAGAGGAAAAAGTGCTTTAAGTGTATCAATTCAAAATAGAGAAAGAAACACAAAAAAGATATTTGATCGAGTGTTAGTGGCCGTTGGACGAACTCCAAATAAAGATTTATTAAATCTAGAGAAAACAGACGTTGCAACAGATGACTCTGGCTATATCAGAGTAGATGAATATCAGCGAACATCAATTGATACAATATTTGCTATTGGAGATATTGTAGGCCACCCAATGTTGGCTCACAAAGCCTCACACCAAGGAAAGGTGGCCGCAGAAGTGGCTGCGGGAAAACCGGCCGTATTTGATGCGTCGGCAATTCCTAATGTGGTGTATACTGATCCAGAGGTCGCTTGGGCAGGGTTGACAGAAAAAGAAGCAAAAGAAATGGATATTGCATATAAAACCGGAGAATTCCCTTGGGCCGCAAGCGGGAAGGCGGCTATTCTTGGTGCTAGTGAAGGAAAAACAAAAATTTTATTTGATTCAGACACCCAGAGAATACTAGGCATTGGCATTGTTGGACCCGGAGCCGGAGATTTAATTGCAGAAGGAGCGTTGGCAATTGAAATGGGGGCAGATGCAGAAGATATAGGTCTAACAGTACATCCACACCCGACTATGAGCGAAACCATTGGTAATGCATCAGAGATGGTAACCGGAACAGTAACAGATATTTATTTAAACCATAAAGACTAATAGGGGGTTTCTCATGAAAGTTAATAAACTATCGCTCTTCTTTGTTTTTGTTTTTTATGGTACAACAGTAGCCTTTGGGTATAGCCTTAATCAAAACCCAGGCCACACAAAGGCGGCTGAAAAAGATTCCACAAAGGAACCGACCGAGTCTCTAGATCAAAAAGTAAAGGGAATGATAACGTTTGCGGGGTTATTTACATTTTATCAGGACACGACAGACGGAAGCTTGTTTATGTTAATAGAAAAAACCCAGGTAGGTGAAGAGTTTATTTATTTTGTTCAGTCAGTAGATGGGGTTGTAGATGTTCATTTTAATCGTGGATCTTATCGGAAAAGTAGAGTTTTTTCTATACAAAAATATTTTAATAGAATAGAACTAGTTAATGAAAACGCGTCCTTTTATTTTGATCCCAACAATGCTTTAAGCCGTGCGAAGAATGCTAACATAAGCCCCTCAATTATTGCTTCACAAAAAATAGTTGCAACAGATTCATTAAAAAATAAGTATTTAATAGAGGCAGATGGATTCTTTTTAAGTGAAAACCTTCAACAAATTAAACCAACCCCACCCCCGGGGAACGAAAAGAGCAAACGATTTAATCTTGGGAGCCTAAACAAAGAAAAGAGCAAATATTTATTGGTTAAAAGTTATCCAATGAATTCGGATGTTATTGTGCAGTATGTTTATGATAATCCCGAACCACAAACGAGGGGAAGTAGTGGTGTCACAGATCCGCGCTCTGTTAACATTACGCTCAGGCATAGTTTTCTTGAGATGCCGGACAATGATTATATCCCGAGGTTTGAAGACCCTCGAATAGGATATTTTACGACCCAGGTTACTGACATGACCTCTACAAGCGTAACCCCCTATCGTGATCTGGTACACCGGTGGAATCTCAAAAAGAAAAATCCTGAAGAAGAACTGTCAGAACCAGTAAAACCGATTGTGTTTTGGATTGAAAATACAACCCCAGTTGAATTTCGCCCCACAGTGGAAGAAGGCGTTTTGGCCTGGAATAAATCTTTTGAAAAGGCCGGGTTTATCAACGCAGTTCAGGTAAAAACACAACCAGACGATGCTGAATGGGATGCGGGGGATATTCGATATAATGTGTTGCGCTGGACATCCTCCCCAAGCCCGCCTTTTGGAGGATACGGGCCAAGCTTCGTGAACCCGAGAACGGGTGAAATACTAGGTGCAGACATTATGCTGGAATATGTTTATTTCACAAACCGTGTAAAATATGATTTTCTATACAAACCGGAACTGTTTGATGGGGATGTAAATAACTGTAATGCAGGAGAATTCATTCATCAGGGAAATTTGTTTGGAATGACTGTTCTAAATTTTGGAAGTAATGAAAATTTATTAAAAAAGGAACTGATACGGCAGTCTTTGATTCGACTAGTTCTTCATGAGGTGGGACATACGATAGGACTAAACCATAATTTTAAGTCCAGCCACCTTCATAATAATGTTGATATTCACAATAAAGAGCTTACAGAGAAGGTTGGTCTTACGGGATCTGTCATGGACTATACTCCAGTAAATTTGTCATTGGACACTGAAAAACAAGGACAATATTATTCAACTGTGCCTGGTGCTTATGACGATTGGGCTATTGAATTTGGGTATTCACCACCAGTTAAGGGTTTGGATCAGGAAAAAAACAGATTAGATAAAATTCTTTCCCGGTCTTCTAGCCCGGAGCTTCTTTTTGGTAATGATGCTGATGACATGAGATCGCCAGGAAAAGGGATAGACCCGAGAGTAATGATAGGTGACATGTCAAACAACCCGATTGAATATTCAGAGAGAAGAATTGCATTAATAAATATTCTTATGGAAAGTCTGAGCGGGAAATATGGAATTGATGGAGAATCGTATCACAGGTTGAGAGATGCTTTTTATATTTTAATCAGAGAATATAGAAATTCAGTAACGACAGTTTCCCGGTTTGTTGGGGGTGTTTATGTTGACCGCTCTTTTGTTGGACAAGAAGGTGCTGGGTTGCCGTATGAGCCGGTTTCCTATGAAACGCAAAAATATGCAATGTATGTTTTAGAGAAGCTCTTGTTTTCACCAAAATTTTTTCAAATGCCGGAGGATCTTGCTAATTACCTTCAACAGCAAAGGCGTGGTTTTAATTTTTTTGGAAAAACAGAAGATCCAAAAATCCATGAAACAATACTGGGTATTCAAAAATCAGCTTTGAATCACTTAGTTCACGTAAATGTTTTAAAAAGACTAAGTGACTCACAGTTGTATGGAAATGAATATACGCTCAATGAAATGTTGAATGACCTGACAAACGCAGTGTTTCAGGAAGATTCAAAAACCGCGGTTAATACCTTCAGGCAAAACCTTCAGGCTGAATATGTCAACAGATTGATTACAATTGCAGGGCTGCAAAAAGAGTCTTCTTATGATTATTTATCACAAGCGTCAGCCCTAAAAAACCTTAAAGATATTTTGAAATTGATTTCTAAGAGATCACGAACTAATTTGGAAACAAATATTCACCGTGGTTTTTTAGAGCACAAAATATTGACGGCCCTTGATCATAAACAAAAAAAGGGATAGCCCCTCCCCAAAAACCCTTGAGGTCATCGGAATTGCTGCCGTTACTGTGAACGGTTACATAGCAAGGAACAGCAGAGAAAAAATACTATGGTCTAAAGATCTGCCTTTATTCAAAAAACAAACTGAGAACTGTCCAGTTATTATGGGTTCAAATACGCGTAAAACGCTGAGTGATGGTTTGCCGGGCAGAGAAATGATTATTGTTAATAGAACAGATGATCCGGCGGATATTTTGAGAAGAATTGATCAAAAACGATGTTTTGTTATTGGGGGAGGAAAAACCTATTCAAAGTTTTCTTCCTATTTAACCCATCTTTATTTAACGATTCACCCTCGGGTTTTTAAAAGAGGGGTCAGATTGTTTACAAATCTTGAAAAGGAAATATCAATCTCTTTCGTTAGGTTGGTTCCTGTTGTCGCAGAGGAAGGGATATTTCAATTCCAGTTTAAAGTCGAATAACCGATGAAACCAGGAAACAAACGTTTGATTAAAACCCTTTTATTTCTTTTCTCTCTAGGCTTTTTTAGTTTTGTGATGATAAGGATATTCTTCACACAAGAATTGCCAGTATATGAGGGAACAGTCCCCATGACAAAAATAAAGGATACAGTAGAAGTGTTTACAGATCAATTTGGGGTTCCACATATTTTTGCAAACAACGAAAAAGACCTGTTTTTAGTTGCAGGATATGTTTCTGCTCGAGAAAGATTGTTTCAAATGTCCATGGTTTTAAATGCTGTTCGGGGAGAGTTGGCATCTGTGTTGGGAGACGAATATCTTTCTGCAGATATTTATTTACGTACATGGAGGATTCATGACATTTCAAAAAAAATAACAGAAAAGATGGATTTGGAAACTAAAAAGATAATGGAATCCTTTTGTCAGGGAATCAACCTTTGGATCGACGAAACAAGAGACAACCTGCCCTTGGAGTTCCGAATTCTAGGGATAAAACCACAGTACTGGAAACCATCTGATGTTGTTGGATATGCCCGGATGATGGCGCACGAGCTTCAGTCTTCATGGAAAGCAGAAATTGTTTATGGTGCTGTAGCACAATTTTTTGGAATGAATAAGCTTGCGGAAATATATCCAGGATATAGTGAAACACAACCAATAATATCAGAACACCTTAAAAAAGAAGAGACCAAAACCGTTTACAATAAAATTCTAGAAAACGAATTTTTTATTCGAGATATTTTACACTTTAGGTCACCAGACATCGGCTCTAACAGTTGGGTACTCTCTGGTGCCTTGACCGAAACTGGGAAGCCCCTTTTGGCAAATGACCCTCATCTGGAGTTTTCTCAACCAGCAAGGTGGTATGAAATGCACCTAAAGGGAGGCAGGTTCAACGTTAGTGGTGTATGTATAGCAGGAATCCCGGTCCCCATTATCGGACAAAATGAAACATGTGCCTGGGGCTTTACTAATAGCATGGTAGATGACGTAGACTTTTTTATTGAAACAATGCATCCTGATAATCCAAACAAATATAAAAAAGGGGACGAATGGTTGGACGTAGAACTAATCAAGGAAACCATTCCCCTTAAAGAAGGCGCTGATACGACTATTGTAATTAGAATGACGCATCATGGTCCTATAATCAGCGATATTCATCCGCTTTTAAAAGGACAAGAAACAGCAGTATCAATAGCATGGACAGGGCACTGGATCACAAGTGAAATTGATGGATTTTTTAAGCTTAATCTCATGAAAGATTGGGAGGACTTTACTGAAGCCACAAGCCTTTTTGGAGTTCCGGGGCAAAACATGGTTTATGCAGATGTTCATGGGAATATAGGCTGGCGTGCTGCGGTGTATATACCTCTCCGGAAAAAGGGAGAAAGCCTAATACCAAGGCCAGGCCATGATCCCACATATGATTGGTTTGGAAAGGTGCCGTTTGATGAAATGCCCTATTTGTTGAATCCAGAACGGGGTTACATTATTACTGCAAACAACAAAACAATTGATAATACGTTTCCGTATTATATTTCTGGGCTTTGGGCTGACCCGAGCAGAGCTCAGCAGATTTTGAAAAGAGTTCAATCTCTTGATAAGGCCTCTGTTAAAGATATGAAGTCAATACAGTTAGATGTTACATCGCCCTTTGCCAGAGAAATAACCCCATATTTTTTGGCAACAGAGACCGGAACAGAAAGAAAAAATTTAAAAAAGGCCTATGGTCTGCTTAAAAACTGGAAAGGGGAGGAGTCAATAGAATCTGCCGCGGCATTGTTATTTCATTCAGCAATAAATAAACTGATTAGAAATATCTATGGTGACGAAATGGCTTTGCTTGGTGATCATTATTTAGAGGCATTTATAGGATTAAAATATTTACATTCAAGGAACTTGCGAGATATCTTAAAAAAAGACAAATCTTCTTGGTTTGATGATGTTCGGACGGATAAACTTGTTGAAACCAGAGATGAAATCCTAAAAAGATCCTTGGAAGAAGCTGTGAATGAACTGGAAGAACGGGTTGGTCCTAACTCCAACAGCTGGGAGTGGGGGAAGGAACACAACTTGACCCATCCCCATGTTTTGGGAAAAATAAAGATATTAAACTGGTTGTTTAAATTTAATGTGGGCCCCTTCCTATCTGGAGGATCAGACAAGACCCCCAATGCAGGCGGATACTCATTCAACAAACCATTCAAACAAACAGCAGGTGCTTCCATGCGTAGAATTGTAGACTTCAGCAATCTGAACGAAACAAATATGATTTTGCCCACAGGACAATCTGGTCTTTATAACAGTCCACACTACCGTGACCAGGCAAAGCTTTATCATTTTGGAAGGTATAGGATCACTAGGTTTGATGAAAAGTTTATTAGAGAAAGCGATAATTATAAACGTTTGGTTTTAGTTCCAGAGCTATAGTAGTGGGTCTGGTTTTTACAATTATTGCGATAGCTGTAGTTATCAGATATATATTCTTCTGGGAACCTGTGGACATGAAAAATATTTTTGGTTCATCGCCACTATTTATAGCTCACAGAGGAACACCGTTTATCATTCCCGAAAACACGCTACAATCACTCAAAAATGCGATTAACATAGGTTTTGAGGCTGTCGAGGTTGATGTGTGTAGCACCAAGGACAAAGTAGTTGTATGTTCACATAATATTGATTTAGAAAGAGAAACGAACGGACAAGGGTTTCTTGATGAGACAAACTATAAAAAAACCAGGCTGGTGAAAACAGGCGTTTATTCTCACCCAAGTAAAACCAGTGAAATACCCAAACTATATGATGTGATAAAAAAACTTCCTCAAGATGTTTTGGTGAACATTGAAATAAAACCAGCCAACCTGTGGAACATTGGTACTGCAGTAAGGGTAGCCAAGATGATAAAGTCAAAAAAGAGTACTCAAAAAACAATTATATCAACATTTAACCCGGCTGCTCTTTGGGCTGTGAAGCTGTTTGCACCAAAAATTATTACAGGATATTTGTTTACGACAACAAAACATCTTTGGGCAATAAACCTTTTTCACCCGGACTGTCTTCACCCTGAGGGTGGCATAGTCACTAGGGAACTCGTAAATCAAGCCCACAAACGGGGACAGGCGGTGAATGTGTGGACCATTGATAGCCGTCCGGGAAAGCATTGGCTGGAAAAATTAAATGTGGATGGTATTATTACAAATTATTATTCACCCGGTTAATGTTTAAAACACCTCGTTCCGGTAAAGATCATGGCAATGCCGTATTCGTCACAGGCATCGATCACTTCCTGGTCCCTGATGGACCCGCCCGGCTGTATGACCACCTTAATTTCTGAATCTTTAATGGCATCAATGCTATCCCGAAAGGGGAAGAAAGCATCGGATGCCAATACTCCGCCCTTCAAGTTTTTTCCGCCTTTTCTTAAGGCCATGTGAACCGCGTCCACGCGACTTACCTGACCAGTTCCGAGCCCCACGGTTGTGTTATCTTTTGCAATCAGGATACCGTTGGATTTGGCATGGCGAAGCACTTTCCACGCAAATAAAGCAGTGTTAATTTCAGCCTCTGTTGGTTGTTTTTCGGTCACCACCGTTAGGTCTTCTTTGGTAAGAATTTTTGTATCTACACTCTGAACCAACAGACCGCCATCTATGTTTCGTACTTCCATTTTTTTGGTGCGTTTCCCGAATTTTCCAATTTCTAATACGCGCAGATTCTTTTTCTTTTTAAAAACTTCTAAAGCTTCCGGATCAAAACTAGGGGCTAATACAATTTCCACAAATACAGAAGTGATGGCTTCCGCAACTGCTGTAGTGCAGGTACGGTTGAAGGCAATAATCCCTCCGAAAGCGGAA
>DPYO01000237.1 GCA_003535775.1 Fidelibacterota bacterium
ATTGTCCTTGTCAATGAAGATCAACATTATGGGTATAAAAAATTGGTATGGGATGGTAGAGGTAAAACAGGGCATCTTGTTGCCCCGGGCATTTATTTTTATCGTGCGGTAATGGGAACCCTAACCGAAACAAAAAAGATGGTGTTGCTGAAATAACAATCCCTGTTGTTTAATATATAAAAAAAGGGCTCAGTTTCCCGAGCCCCTTGTAAATATATGAAACTGGTCTAGGGTCGAGATATTACTCGACCCTAGAGGTTACTTCATTAAACCATACGGCGGGAACTTTCCAATAACGGCTCGGAAGGGTCGTCTAAATTCTTTAGATCGAGTCGGTGGTGTTTTACTGAATTCTAACGTCCACACATATTTAACTTCTTCCAGACTTCCCGAATCAATGCCGAACTCATGTTCACGTCCGTTCAGGCAATAAGGTTTATTCTCGCATACATTCCACTCATTAGTGAGGGTAAGCTCATCTTCATTTTTTTGGTAAATATAGGCAATTTGATAATACCAGGTGCCATGAGCTGCTCCAAAAAATTCGTTTCCTTGAAACCAGACATCATCAAAATGATAAGTGACAAAAAGAGTGTCTCCATCCACTTCCCATTCTGCTATAGTAGAGTCTACGTAAGCGCTTAACCAGTTTGATTGATTATTTTGATCTTCCCAGGTATAGGTTTCAACCCAGCGGCCATCTTCTTCAATCTTTATAGACCAGGTCCCATAATCTCGGGTTGGGCCTTCTATTTGACTATAAATTTCCGTTGGCGTATTGGCTGGAACTGAAATAGTACCATGGGAAAGCGCTCCCTCTAATGCTAAACTTTGATTATTCTCAATTGTAAATATTTTTTTTGGGATATTTAATGTTCTACCATTAAAAGTAAAATCAATTTCATCATTAATTTCGATAGCGTCTCCGTTATCATAATAGATACGAATTTGATCTTCATAATTATTATTATTATTATCATTATTCATGAAAACATGGACTCCTGGATTGATATACTCCTGGCCAAAATTGTTCCAACTGTTATTGGAAAGATCAATATAAGAATGGTCTTGGTTATGCCAGCTCCACATATATTTTAGATCTGTATTGACCGCGCCGGAAAAACTAATTGCGCCAACAGTCGGTTTCATTTGGTCTATTACTTCTTGATTAGAATTGGTGGTCACAATCTGGGAGTAGTTCCAGGCACTTAAACTATGTCTACCAACATCCTCCACCGATCTACGTGCTGTACGATGGTTCAGAGCTTGTGGCATGTACCAGGTACCCATGAGATCTTCACCTGCAATTTCTTCTTTTTCGCAGGAAAGTAGACTGAAGGATAAAGTGAGCGTTCCAAAAAGGATTAGTAGTTTTTTTATAAGAATTCTCCCCGTGAGGCAATTTGGTCGAAATTAAGCATAAATGAACTTAAATGCCCGTGACAGAAATCACGTTGGTGACAAGTCATCTGGTCCAGAACGCAGGGAACAGGGGGTGCTTTAGGGGGGCGCCCTGTTTGTATCCATTTAATTCAGGAAAGGGTGGTGATGTTTCTCCCGGCCTTTTAGCAAAGACGGCATCGTCACCAATCCAACGGGATGAAAAAGCTCTCCTGCGGGTTGAACTATCCGGGTTACCTTTCCCGGAATGAAGTGTCTTAAAGTGAAAAACGATGCAATCTCCTAATTCCATGTCCCAGGATAGAATATCATATTTTCCTCTATCGGCTTCAACATCAGGAATTGATTCAAAACTTTCGGGAGAATAATCGTAGTCGTTTAATGTTAAGAATTTGATGGGCATAAACATTTTTCCCAAGCGGTGAGAACCGGCCACAAATTCCAACCCGGATTTCTTTGGCACAGTGTCAAGTGGTAACCAAATGCTGCAATTTTGTTCCCCATCCACGCAGTAATAGGGTTGATCGTGATGCCATGGTGTCGGCTCAGAAGTTTTGGGTTCCTTCACTAAAACATGTTCATGGAATAAACGTGCTTGATTAGATTTCATAACACTGCCTGCAATTTCAGCTACGGGCGAATTGGTTAAAAAATCTTCGTATTCCGAAATGCGATCCCAGTTGCAATAGTCGTCATAGAAATCACCCTCCTGATCTTCCGGTGTATATTGGCAGGCAAAGGGGCCCGGGTCTTTCTTGTTTTTTTCAATCCCGATTGCTAACTGGTCCAGCCATTTTTGCTCAAATGTACCCCGAAGACAAATGGCGCCATTCTGGTGAAATTCATCAATTTGAGATTGGCTGATCATCCCTGGTTAACCCTGCCGTAAAAAATTTGCTGCACTTCTGCACTGTTCATCACCCCGGGCTTATCTTTATAGCAGAGTGTCGCAACATAACGTGTTTGATCACCTTTTACATGGGTAACCCGATGAAGTGAATAGAAACCGGCAAAGATCAATATATCTCCCGGTTCAACGGGAAGGGATAGAATGCCATTTTGATCTCCATCCAGAATTGAACCCAATTTTGAATATTGATCATCCTCCTCATTACGCAGATTGGGAACACATTCAAAAATACCCCCCGATTCCGGCTTTTGAACCATGAGCGTAATGGTTACTTGGGACTCATCATAATGCCAACCGTGGTTCTGATTTTCATTCATTACATTCATGGTTAAGGCCGCCATGGGATCTGCCATTTTATAGAGCTTATGTCCCAGCACTGCTGAGAGAAAATCTTTCAAAGGTTCCCAGTTATACAATTGATGGAGCGCATGGGCAGGGGATATTATATCATAGGGGATGGAATTGAGCGAAGTTGATTGTTTTTGCCGCCGGGGATGATCTTCCGAAAGTGAAAGGTCATCTTGGTCTAGAAATGGATTATGGGAATCCCGGCAGGCAAAAGATTCAGGAACCACCGCATCTGCTTCAACAGTCATACGCTTCAATATATCCTGCTTTATTACACTTTTCATGATAGAAGCACCCCTTGCTTCCAATTCAGATTTGTGAATATCCACTAGGCGTTGCCATGCCTCCGTACCCTTTGGTACCAAGGGAAATGAATCCAGGTTTATGAATTGGTAAGGGGAATTTTTCATAGGGCACGAATATTAATAGTTTCCACCCATGCGATGCACACTAAATTCTCGGCCTTATCATTTCC
>DPYO01000103.1 GCA_003535775.1 Fidelibacterota bacterium
TTGCAACTATCTGCTCTAATCCGGTTCCAACAATGGGTGCTTTTGGGTACATGATAGGAACTGATTGGCGCTGCATATTTGAACCCATTAATGCACGATTTGCATCATCATGCTCAACAAAAGGAATTAATGCAGATGCAACGCTCAAAATCTGATTTGGTGCAACATCCATGTATTGGACTTCGTTTGGACTGACGACCGGAAAATCACCCTTTATACGCACACGTATTCTTTCATCAATCAAACGGTTTTTGTCATTGGTTGACGCATCAGATTGTGCAATAAAAACACGGTCTTCATTATCCGCAGATAAATATTCAATATTTGTAGATGCAACAGCAGTTCCATTTTTCTTTTCCACTTTCCGGTAAGGCGATTCAATGAAACCATGGCGATTGATTTTAGCCATAAGAGCTAAAGAAGATATTAATCCGATATTGGGTCCTTCAGGAGTTTCAATAGGACATAATCGTCCATAATGGGTATAGTGAACATCACGCACTTCAAATCCAGCCCGTTCACGGGTTAATCCTCCCGGACCAAGAGCAGAAATCCTTCGTTTATGTGTTATCTCTGCGAGGGGATTTGTCTGATCACCAAATTGTGAAAGTTGACTTGTCCCAAAAAATGTATTAATAACAGTGGTTACTATCCGTGCATTAATGAGATCTTGAGGTGTGATAGATTCAGCTTCTCGCAAATTCATTCGTTCATGAATGGTTCGAATCATTCGGCTAAGGGCCGTACCAAACTGATCTTTCAACTGCTCACCTACTGTTCGAACTCGGCGATTCCCAAGATGATCAATATCATCTGTTCCACTCTCACCTTTACGCATATCTATTAAATAATTAATTACCTGAAGAATATCATCAATCGTTAAGACAGTATTCTCGATGGAGGCACTTACATTAAACTGTTGGTTTAACCGGTATCGCCCAACCTCACCTAAATCATATTTTTTGGGACTAAAAAGCATCCTTTCAATAAATTTTTGAGCAGTTTCAAGAGTTGGCGGCTCACTGGAACGAAGTAACTGGTAAACAACTTTTAAAGCCTCTTCAGTATTATGGGTCGGATCTTTCTCTATCGTATTTAGGATTAACATAGATTTGAAGTTTTTTTCCCCATCAACTAAATTTATGGATTTAACTCCAATTTCTTTTAATGAGCCAACCATTTCTTTTGACACTTTTTCTCCAGATTCATAAAATATCTCACCAGTTTTTGTGTCAACAATATCCTCTACAAGAGATGCGCCAATATAATTCTTTTCTACATCCTTTAGACTTACTTCATTCATACATTGAAATGCTTTGAAAATATCCTTATTGGATGAGAAACCAAGTGCTCTCAATAACATAGTTACAGGAAACTTTCTTCGGCGATCAACAATTACAAAGAGACTGTCATGGATATCTGTCGTAAAATCAATCCATGTTCCTCTGATTGGAATAATTCTTGCCTGAAAGAGTTTTGTTCCATTTGGATGAATAGACTCATCAAAGAATACCCCTGGTGACCGGTGCAGTTGGCAGACAACCACTCGCTCAGCCCCATTAATGATAAAGGTACCCTTTTCTGTCATAAATGGAATATTCCCAAAATAAACATCCTGCTCAATAGAATGGATAAACTTATTTCGGTTCTCCTCATCCGTGATATGAAGAATTAATTTAACTCTTAATGGTGCAGAATAGGTTACACCTCTATCAATACAATCCTCAGCGGGGTGTTTAGGAGTTCCTAAATAATAGCTTTTATATTCCAATACATAATTGCGGTATGAGTCCTCCATAGGAAACATATTTCTAAAGACTTCTTCCAACCCAACATTTTGCCTTTCATCCACTGGAATATTGAACTGCAAAAACATTTCATAAGACTCAGTTTGGATATCTAATAAATTAGGAAGATCTAAATGAGATGGGGTTTTCTGGAATGAAACAGTTTTTTGTGAAATATTAGTTGTGGCTCCCAAAAGAACCTCCTTTGCTAATTATGAAACAAAAATTGAACCAAAAAATATTGCCAAAGATTACTGTCATTTTAATTCGACTGTAGCACCAGCTTCTTCAAGCTTAGCTTTGATCTCGTCAGCCTCAGATTGCGAGATACCTTCCTTAACAGCCTTGGGTGCAGAATCCACCAATTCCTTCGCTTCCTTTAAACCAAGACTTGTTATTGCCCGCACAGCTTTAATAACATTAATTTTCGCTTGACCTATTTCTGTCAGAACAACATCAAATTCAGTCTTCTCCTCAACTGCTTCAGCTTCTCCCGCAGCTGCTGGTGCAGATGCGACAGCAACCGGTGCTGCTGCTGATACACCAAATTTCTCTTCAATTTCCTTTACTAACTCGGAAACTTCAATCATATTTGCTTCTTCAAGATAGGACAAGACATCTGCTCTACTAATTGCCATCAATTCACTCCTTACTTTTAATGTGTTATTAGGATTTCTTTTCTTTTAAACTTCTCAAGACACCAACCAATTCAGACATTGATGCATTTAAAGTATTCACGAACATAGTTAAAGGACTAATGAACATCGCCACAAGTTGGGCCAGCGATTCTTCCCGTGATGGTAAAGTAGCAATGCGATTAAATTCATCACCCTGCAAAACCTCACCTTCAAAGATTATCCCTTTCACTGTGGGCTTTTCATGAGTTTTCTCAAATACCTTCAATATCTTTGCAGGAATAATAGATTCGTTGTAAGAAATAGCCAAGGCGGTTGGTCCGGAGAGGAATTCCTCAATCCCTTCTATCTGATTATTTTGGGCGGCCAATTTGATCAGAGTATTCTTTGCAACAGTATATTCAATGGATGCTTGAAAAAACTGACTCCTTAATTCCGTAATGCTTCCTACATCCAGTCCTAGAAAATCAGTAAAATATATTGCTTTGGCTTTCCCTATTTTTTCCGTCAATATCTCAACCTGTGTTATATTATTTTTACTTGGCATAACAGTTACTTTATAGTTGTGTGATCTATTCTAATACCTGGTCCCATAGTAGATGAGACAGTCATTTTTTTGAAATACTGCCCTTTCACCGAACCAGGCCTGGCTTTCATAATTGTTTCGTAAATAGTTTGAATATTCTGGACAAGAGCATTTGCTTCAAATGATGCCTTTCCGCATACGACATGGATTATTCCTGTTTTCTCTACTCTAAGCTCAACCTTGCCAGCTTTTAATTCTTGTACCGCTTTGCCAATATCCATTGTTACGGTTCCACTTTTCGGATTGGGCATCAATCCTTTTGGACCTAATACTTTCCCTAACTTTCCCAGTTCAGACATCATATCCGGGGTAGCAACAATTTTATCAAAATCTGTCCAACCATTTTTTATTTTCTCTAAATATTCCTTATTCCCGACAAAATCTGCTCCGGCATCTTTTGCCTCTTTTTCTTTTGGACCCATAGTCAAGGCAAGAATTTGTACTGTTTTACCAGTCCCATTTGGCAAGCCAGTTGTTACTCTGATATTTTGATCTGCGTGACGCGGATCAACGCCAAGGTTCATTGCTAAATCGACCGATTCATCAAAGTTTCCACTTGTAAATGACTTCACTAACTGAACTGCTTTTTCAAGTGAATAGGAAACAGTTCTGTCAAATTGTTCTTTTTTAACTGTTTTATTATTTTTTGGCGCACTCATATTTTTTTTTAATCTACAACTTCAATTCCCATACTTCGTGCGGTTCCTCTGATCATACTTACAGCATTATCCAAGGTATTTGCATTTAAATCTTTAAATTTAAT
Organism: Fidelibacterota bacterium; assembly: GCA_003535775.1. Classification (GTDB taxonomy): domain Bacteria; phylum Fidelibacterota; class Marinisomatia; order Marinisomatales; family UBA8229; genus UBA8229. Next base: position 3,772 of record DPYO01000103.1, read on the forward strand.
CTCCGCTATATCTTTTAAATCTGCTAATGTGACCTTTCCAACTTTTTCCTTATTAGGTTCTCCGGATCCCTTTTCAAGTTTAGCAGCCTTGAGAAGAAGGGAAGAAGCAGGAGAAGTTTTTGTGATATAAGTAAAACTTCTGTCTCCAAATACCGTAATTTCTACTGGAATTATCATTCCAGGCTGATCTTTGGTGGAAGCATTAAATGCCTTGCAAAATTCCATAATATTTACACCATGCTGTCCCAAGGCAGGACCTACAGGCGGCGCAGGATTAGCTTGCCCAGCTGGAATTTGTAATTTAATAAACCCAATAATTTTCTTTGCCATAACTCCCTAACCTATTATTCTAATTCAACCTGTAAATAATCTAATTCAATTGGAGTGGGTTTTCCGAAGAGACTTACGCTTACTTTTAATTTTTGTTTTTCATTATTCACTTCTTGGACGAAACCAGAAAAATCTAAAAAAGGTCCATCCATCACCCTGATCGGATCTCCAACCTTGAAAGGGATAGAAATTGCCTCACGATCTTCGCCATCCTCACCAACACCAATAATTCTACTGATTTCTTCCGGTCTTATCGGTTGTGGTGATCCTTTTGAACCTACAAAATTCATCACGCCGTCAATTCCTTCAATCAAATATTTTGTTTTGTTATCAATATCCATTTTAATTAAAATGTATCCTGGGAAAAATACACGGGTTTTTACTTTTTTCTTCCCATCTTTCATCTCAACTTTGTTCTCTGTTGGAACCAAAATATCTTGGATCGTATCACTTAGCTGATTTCGTTCAACCTCCTGCTTTATTATCTCCCGAATTTTCTGCTCCTTTCCAGAGATGACTCTTAATGTATACCAATCCATATTTAAAGCAAAACACTCATAGCCCGATTTAACATTAAATCTACAATAAATAAAAACACTGCGAACATAAGCGACAGAGTAAGGACAACATATACTGCGCCACGTAATTCATCAAATGTTGGCCATGAAACTTTTTTCATCTCAAACTGAACATCTTCTAAAAACTTTTTTGTTTTTTTTATCATTGCTTAGTTATAATTATATAACTTTTTTGCAGGAGAGGCAGGAATCGAACCCGCAACCCCCGGTTTTGGAGACCGGTGCTCTACC
>DPYO01000192.1 GCA_003535775.1 Fidelibacterota bacterium
TATTTAACGGACGCGTCCGTGCAACGGAACATGGCGAAAATATTACCTTATTGGAATATGAGCAATATGAAGGGATGGCAGAAACTGAATTAAGAAATTTAGCTGAAAACACAGTGAAGAGGTTTCCTGTCCATGATTTGTTTTGTAAACACCGCGTTGGGAAAGTAAAGGTTGGAAAAACTAGTCTTCATGTGGTGATTTGGTCCAAACACCGTCAGGAAGGAATTAATGCTATGTCCTGGTTTATTGTTGAACTGAAAAAACGGATTCCTATATGGAAATGGGCGATACTGGAAGATGGTTCGCGAATTCCGAGTGAATGTGCACACTGAATTATCAACAATATTAAATTGTAAACGTCTATGTTAGGATTTTCACACAACTTCCTCTCTAATTTTTTATTCTGGGTTACCCGCAAGCGGTGGCTGATTTTCACCTTTATCCTTAGCCTCCTTCTTTTTTATATACCGTCCCCAACAACACTTACTCCCGAAGGGCATCGCACGCTGATCATTGTTGTTATTGCCTTGGTCTTGATTATTGGAGAAGTGATTCCTTTGCCGGCAGTAGCAATTCTTATTTTGATTTTAGAAGTTATTTTTGGAATAGATACACCAAACGGCGTTGCGGAATCTTTTATGAGTGATGCTGTTTTTTTTATTATGGGCTCGCTCATGCTCGCAGTTGCCATAGTGAGTCAGGGTTTGGATAAACGCCTTGCCTTAGGGATAATTAGAATGACGGGAAATAAAACATGGCGAATTGTTTTTGGTTTTGTTGCCATTTCCGCTATTTTATCATCATTTATAGGTGAGCATACTGTGGCGGCAATGATGCTTCCTGTGGCATTAACTTTGGTGCGTAATACAAGCGAGGACAAAGCTGTCGTACATACACTGGCTAAACTTTTACTATTTTCCATTGCTTACGGTTGTGCTATGGGTTCTATTGGTACACCCTCCGGTGGCGGGAGAAATGTGATCATGATCGGTTATATCTCAGAATTTGGATTAGGTAATATTTCTTATCTGAAATGGATTAAATATGCTTATCCGATGCTAATTTTAGAGATTCCGCTTGCTGTGATTATTTTATGGTTCACTTTTCGACCAGAACAAACTATCCTGGACTCTGCTGTAAGAAAATTAAAAATAGATGTAACCAAAACAGGGAAGATGACCGGCAACCAAATTTTAGCTATAGCAATTTTCATTGCTGTATTTTTTGGTTGGGTCTTTTTAAGTCCTGTATTGGGATTAGGGATTGTTGCGCTGATTGGGGTTTTTCTGTATTTATCATTTGGACTCATTGAATGGAAAGATATCAATCGAAATACAAATTGGGGTGTAATTATTTTATTTGGCGCGGCCATTTCTTTAGGAATACAGATGAAGGAAACAGGAGCGGCAGAATGGGTCGCCAATCTGGCAATTACAGGCTTGGGCAGTGTGGTACAAAATGTGGATGTTTTACACTGGTTTATTTCTGTGTTTTTAACTGGAGTTTTAACCAATTTATTAAGTAATGCTGCTACGGTGGCTATTTTGGGCCCCATTATTTTGGATATGGGTGGCAATCCTATTATACTGGGGATTTCTGCCTCTATTGCATCGGCATTTGCATATTTAACAATAGTAGCTTCGCCCACCTGTATGATTATACATTCTAGTGGTTTAGTTAAATCCAACGATTACCTGAAAGCAGGATGGAAGCTGTTTATTATGTCTATGGCTGTCCTTTTTCTGGTTTCATATTTATACTGGCCATTACTCTCATGAAGTTTCTTATTGCAATAGGAAGTAAGGAATATTCTGAACCAACATTACGATTGGGTATGCGTGTTGCCAAAGCATTCAACGCGGCAGTAACGATTGTGTATGTTGGTGAAAAAATAAGTGCCTTCAGTACTTCAGGAGTTCATTTAGCCCAGGAAAATTTAGAAAATTGGGAATTAGATAGACAAGGTGTGGATGTGTTAGCTTGGGCTTTCAAATATTTAGAAGATAATGGATATCTTTCTACAGGATCAGCAGGAGAAGGTTTTAATATTGGAAAATTGGTGCAAACTGATGAGGACCGCTGCGAAGTATTTTTAGAAGGAAATCATACTCAGGAAGTTGGGCTTATTCTACGCAATGGTGATATTATTGAACAATTGCGTGATGAAGTTAATAAAAGAGCCTTCGATATAACGATAATTGGGGCCAGTAAAAAGCGTAGTATGGCCCATGACTTAATTCAGTATATTGACAGTTCTATTTTTGTAGTCAAGAATTATCAACCAGATGGTCAGTATAAAATGTTGCTAGCAGTCAATGATGCCCCGAATACCAGAAAAGCAGTAAAGTATGGTGCCCGTGTTGCCCAGGCATTTGATCTTTATACAACTGCAGTCACCATATCAAGTACGACTGATTTCAGGGAAAATTGTAAAAAGACTTCCGCTTGGGCAGGCAAATTCTTGCGTCGTTCCGGTATTGAAAACGAAATTCGTTTGGAGTACGGAAGATTCATGGAAATAATGAGTACAATTGCCGGAGATAACCACATTATAGTTATGGGCTCATCAACGAAAAGTCCGTTGGCAAAATTTTTTACAGGCAGTAAACCGCTAAAGGTGATGAAACATTGCAAATGTCCAGTGTTGATTGTTAAAGAATGATGTCTCAACAATTTGCCCTTACATCATTATTGGCGCTGTTTATCATTGTCATTTCGGTTCCACCGATTGTGTTTCTGGTTTTATGCATTATTAACAAAAAACAGACCCAGCATTCTGTCTTGAGAAATTTCCCTTATTCTGAGCAGTTTCATAATTGTTTTGTTAAAGATTATCCATTAATATTAAATCACATTTTTTATAATAAAATTAAATTTTTTGACTACATCTTTTATTAAATCTAATCCAAACAAAATAGGAAGTAAAAATATGTCTAAAAAAACATCAAGTATTAACGCCACATCAGGAGCTTATGAAAGAGCTGTAGAACTTCTCGGACTCAAACCAAATATAGCGGGGGCCCTGGAGATGCCAGATAGAGAGCTCACAGTGGAGGTACCTTTCAGGAGAGACAATGGTGAGGTTGCAAGTTTGTTAGGTTTCCGGGTTCAGCATAATAACACCAGAGGTCCCTTTAAGGGTGGGATTAGATACCACCCTCACGTTGACCTTGCAGAAGTAAGGTCACTAGCCACGTTGATGACTTGGAAGACAGCACTGCTGGATATCCCCTATGGCGGAGGGAAAGGTGGAATTGCGATAAATCCAAGTGAATACAGTATTTATGAGCTCGAACGGTTATCACGAAAATTTTTCAGGGCAATCGATCCTGTAATTGGTCCAAATATTGATATCCCTGCCCCAGATGTTAATACAAACGCACAGGTAATGGGATGGTTTATGGATGAATACAGTCAAGCACATGGCTATACACCTGCGATTGTAACCGGAAAACCTCTTGAGCTTGGGGGATCTGAAGGTAGAGAACACGCCACTGGAAAGGGTACTGCAATAACAGTGAGAGAAACTGCTAAAAAATGGGATGTAGACCTGGATAAATCCACCGTTGTTATACAAGGATTTGGCAATGTGGGATCGTTTACAGCAAAATTCCTTGATGAGTATGGATGTAAGATAATTGCAGTGAGTGATATCACTGGAGGTGTCTATGAACAGGATGGACTTGAGATTTCAAGCCTATTCGACTATAATTATAAGAATAAAACCATTAAGGGAAGTGGACAGGGGAAGAAAATAACCAATGATGAATTATTGGCTCTGGAATGTGATTTCCTGATTCCTGCGGCACTGGGAGGCGCTATCAATAAAGATAATGTTGATACTTTGAAGTGTAAGTTTGTCATAGAGGCAGCAAATGGACCGGTAACACAAAAAGCCGCTGAAAATCTTTGGAAAAAGAGTGTCCCTGTCATACCAGATATTCTTACAAACGCTGGTGGTGTAACGGTATCCTATTTCGAATGGGTTCAGAATCTGCAGCAATTTAAATGGGAGTTAGAGGAGGTGGACACAAAGCTTGAAACTAAAATGGTCAAGGCATTTAATGAGGTTTATAATATGAAGGTTGAGAAAAAAGTCTCCATGCGCATTGCATCCTTTATGGTTGCGATTAATAGAGTGGCACGCTCATATCATTTGAGGGGAGTGTAAATTATACATCAGCGACCCAAAGAAAAGCATCAGGTAATGAAAGAAACTCCTTAGTTGATGGAGGAATGGCACATTATACCCGGTTACAAAAAACTACTCCTTACCCTTTTATCTTTTTATATTTTAGACCAAAGGGAAGATAAACAATTAAAAAATGCAGTAATCCTACTGCCTCGAGGATAAGTATGTACCAAGGCCATTCACCAATTATAAAAGGATTATTCACAATAGGTTTTTCACAGAGATACATATAGTTAGCATCAATAAACCAATTGATAATTGCGATGATTCCAACGGGAATTTGCGACCATATTGCGATCCTCCACCAAGATCCTTTTCTGGGTTTCATGTCTAAATAGAGCGTTATAAATAGTGCATTCAGAATGATTCCGCCATGAGATATGAAATATTCCACAAAGAGGAATCCCTCTGTACCGTTTGTAAATTCCGGCGTTAGGAGAGAGTGGAAAGCACCGGGAATCCCCCAGAAAAATAAGAATTCATATAACCATTGATTTCTCCAAAATATTACAACTCCAGCCAGGATTGCAGAAATGCTGCACATTTGTAGTGGGAGGGATGACTGAATATTCCATTTCCCAAGATAGATAAGGTACGCCTGTATAAAAATTGCCCTGCTGATCATTATTGAACCTAAGATATAGGCAATTTTTTTTATTTGGGTCCTATCGGATTGCTTGCCTAAAAGAAGTACAAGAAAAATAATCAGAATTGTTATGACATTACTCTGCCACCAACTCATACCGAAAATTGGAATTGTTTCGTGAGGAATCATAATTAGGATTTATTGATGAGTTGGAAAATTCACAGGAGAGTTTATATTATTTTCTTCCATTTGTTTCCCACGGATTGATCTTATTATTCCTTTTCTAATTAATTTCTCCAAGTTTACCTCTTTACAAATTAAAATGGTAATAAATACTCCTTTAACATCCAGCAAATTATTTTAAAGGAGCAATTTTCACCAGTGTTGATTTAAAACTTGGTGTTTTACTCCTGGGATCAGTAATAGCGGGGATTAAAACATTTCCTTCTGGGAAAAAAGTTGCCACATTTCCCTTGGAAATATTAAAACACTGCACGTTGACTTTCTTCATCATACCAGTTTCATTGTATAGGTTTACTTTATCATTTTTCTTTAGTTTTAGGTTCAGCATATCGTCTTGGTTCATCATCACTACCCACCTTTGATTAATCCCTCTAAATGTATCCTCATCTTCATAGACTATGGTGTTAAATTGCCCCTCACTTCTTATACTTGACATCTTGAAGTGACCGTTTTTTCCTGAGTGGTTAGGGATAGTTATAGTCTTGAAATTAGCTTTATTATCATGAGTAGCAAACTTTGGGTCATGAAAAGTTCTATTACTAATTTGAAATTCCTCTTTGGTTCCATCAATTTCGCTCATTTTATCAAACCCGGGGATGATATGACCAATTGCTTTGCGAATATCCTGATGTTTTTTAAAGGCGGAAAAATCTATTTTTTTATTTCCCAAAACTCCTGTTGCTATGTCTGTAATTATATCTACTTCTGATTTCACATTGGAAAGTCTTACTATACCACCATCACTTATTCGAACAAAGTTGAACATTGATTCTTGAGTCGTGGGTTGTTTTTCTTCATCCCGGGCGGCTGCGGGAAGGATCACAGTTTCCTCCCCAACTCCAAAGAAATGACTTTGGTTTAGGGTTGTGCTTACAAATACTTTGAAAGGAATATTATGGAATGCTTGCTCAGCAAATTTTGAATTGGGCGTAGCAGCAAATAAATTTCCCCCAAGTAGAAAAGCAAAATCCATTTTGTGATTATAGGATGCTTTCAAACAACCCATGGTATCCAGTCCCATTGATTTTGGTACATTTATTCCCATTTGTTTTTCAAAATTAATAAGAATTTTTTTCTTTAATTCCGGTGTAACACCCATAGATCCAACTCCTTGAACATTTGAGTGTCCTCTCAAAGGAAGAAGGCCTGCATTCTTTTTTCCTATCATCCCTCTTAGGAGAGCAAGATTTACAATAGATTCTACATTTTCTACACCATGAACATGCTGGGTGATTCCCATGGACCAGGTAAAGACGACATTTTTTGCATCCTTATAAAGTTTTGCTAAACGTTTAATCTGCGGGCGGTTCACTCCTGAAGATAAGGTAATATTGTCCCAAGGGGTTTCCCTGATTTTATGAGCAAAGATTTCAAATCCATTTGTATATTTTTCTATAAACTGTTTATCAATATTTTCATTCTCAATAAGTTCTTTCGCAATGCCTTGGAATAAGGCAATATCACCACCGATGTTTGGTTGGACATAATCTGTTGCGATCTTATTATCTCCAAGCAGCATGGATTTCCAATCACTAGGGACCCTGAAACGAACCAGACCAGGTTCCTTGATAGGATTTACAATAACCACTTTCCCCTTTTTTCTCCGGCAGTGGAGGAGTTCAGTCAGCAACCGTGGGTGATTTGAAGCAGGATTTGCACCTATTACCCAAATCATGTCAGATTGTTTTAAGTCCTCAAGGACAATTGTGGCTGTTCCGCTTCCAATGGTTGAGCGAAGACCAACTCCAGATGCCTGGTGGCAATAATATGAGCAATTATTTATATTATTAGATCCGTACGCTCTTACAAATAATTGTAAAAGAAATGCAGCTTCGTTAGATGATCTTCCTGAACTATAGAAAAATGATCTGTCCGGAGAAGTTGTGCGCAGTCTTTTGATTATTTTTTCAAGAGCATCATCCCATCCAATGGGATTATAATGATTGCTATCACTTGATTTAAATAATGGTGTATTAAGTCGCCCTAATCGCTCAAGTTCTCTGGGTGAAGTTTTTCTGAAGTCTGTGATTGATTGCTTTTTAAAAAGTGTTTTGGGGATTTCTTTCTGAATATCAGTCAATTGAGCCTGGATACTTTTTTTACAAATCTCAGGGAAACTGGACACTTCATTAGTCATGCCCCCTTTTTGACCACCCATTCCCAAAGCACAGGTTTTACATGTATTTTTGGAAATTATAGATTGATAAAAGTTTTTAAAACCTACTTTAGAAGCCACCTTTAGAGAATATAGTATAGAACTGAATCCTGAAACTGCCTTATGCATTGATATAAGATCCACAAAAATGAGGGAAGATCGTTACCATTTTATTTAAAAAATTTATAATACAATTAATTGAGCAACATACCTTCCAAATCAATATTTGGTTTTCGTCCTGTAATAAGATCAGCAGTAATTTTA
>DPYO01000150.1 GCA_003535775.1 Fidelibacterota bacterium
TCTGATTCTGATACATCGGTCTTATCAATATTAGGTTCTCCCGGGAATCCAGTCCCGGAACCCGATGTGGGTTTTTGATCATAGGAACCTGCATCAGTTCCTCCCGATCCATCTCCATATAATCCCACATCATCATTTGTCCAATCCCAGTCTTTATCATTATCAATAAAATCGTCACGTGATTCATCGATCATTTCATCGATGCCCTCATCAATCCCTTCATCAACGGCACCGTCAAGATCATTATCAATTCCATCAGCGTAGCGTAAACCAAGGTCTTCCCAGCCTATATCATATAGAATGATATCTGTTCCTGATACTGCATATCGTTTATAAGGGTCATTTTCTGCTGTTAATACAATAGTACTATCAATTAAAGGAGAATCAAATTCTGCTCCTGTTCCTGAAGGATAATCATCACTATTATTATTATCAATGCCATCAGCAAATGCTTTTCCGATATCTTCATTGCCAATACCAATAATATGAATTATTTCTCCCTGTATTGAATCAAGAGGAGGCCAGATAAACCAATTGCCTGAAGCTGCATTTATCATTTCTTCAGTTATAACAGGACTACCTGGTTCACCATTACCGTTATTATCTATTCTGTCAGCATAGGTTACACCGACTTGATCACCAAAAGGAACATGGGTCATGTTTTCGTCAATAAGACCATTGCCGTTATTATCTATACCATCCAGGTCATTCTCAATCATATCTTCACTAATAATCGGACCATTACTTTCTCCATCCCCATCGTTATCAATTCTGTCAACATTGTTCCCGGGAGTTTCAATAAATGATGTGGCAGCCACGCCTACAGGGTCCCCACCGAAGGCTAAGTTCCCGATTCCGTCCCCATCCATTGACCATGCCACATCATAGATAAGATCAAAATCTGGGACATCATCACCTGAATCCCCGTCTCCACCAACCAGGTCAGCAAGCCAGAGAGAGAATGCAACTTTGTCTAAATCTTTTGTCCCATCATTTTTTATCTCGTGAAGAATAAACACCACATCCTCAATTAGAATCTGGTTCCATTCCATGATCCTTACTCCTGTCAAAAGCCCTGCACCCTGTCGGTCAAGGTCAGTGGTATCCGGGACATAGGTATAACCTGACTCAAAATTACGGTCATCAGAAATCTTATAGTAAATCTCCTGCTCAGCGTTGAATTGATTTTTACCAAAGTATCCATTCCATGATCCAGGCCAGCCCGGGTCAGTCTCATCACCCATTTTATCAGACCAATTTAACGGCCAGGTATCTTCATCATCACTCTTGGCAAGTTTTTCAGAGTTGGGATTCAAGTATGAAGGTACTGGTTGCCATGCTTTGGAATTTCCACTTTGATCAGAACGAAAAGGGATTGTTACCAAAGGTTTGAGTGTTAAATCCTCGTTTGCTACTTCTGCTCCAACAGCTAAAGCGGTCATAGCAATGTACATTTTCCCGGAGTTAACAGGCCATTCAAAAGGATAATATGATGGATCAGCTCCTGTTCGGCCCGTGATTCCGTAATTGAATACGGTTGCCCTGACTCTGTTGATATCAATGTTTGTGTCACGTCTGTAATTTGGGTCACCACGTTCATCAGATGGGAGATGCTGGCCAGCTTCAAATTGTCCTAAAGCAACAGAAAACCACATAATATATATTAATTTGATTTTTTTTCTCATAATGACACCTGAACTCCAAACTGTATGTTCCGTGGATCAGAATACCACTCAGGATGGTTGAAATAATCAGAGATAGTATTGGGTCTCAGGGGGTTCCCGTCATCATTTTCTTCAGCAAGAGACTGTTCAGCAGTACCGCTGGATCTTCCTGTATCTCCCCAGATAGTAATTTCGTTTGTCGTATCAAAGAGGTTGTTGATATTTATAAAGAACCGCCCATGAATATCTCTGGCAAATGTTATCTCTTTGTATAATTTGAGGTCAAAATTCACAGTGGATTGTTTGCGTCTGCTGTTCTGGATAAGAACATTGGCCAGGGTTTGGCCCTGTAGAGATGAACTTGTATAAACGGGAGTATATGGATATCCACTGCCATACTGCATGAGGATATGTCCTCCCCAGCCGTGATAGCTGGTGTAGGCGGACACATTCAATGTATGTCTCTGGTCCCAGTTCAATGGAATGATGGAGCGTCTTGGTTCACTGTTATCTAAAATGGCACCGAATTCCTCACTCGGATTAGAGTTAGATCCTTCAGCAGTTTGAAAGGTATAATCTATGTGCCAGCCGTAATAATTATTGAACCGCCTATCCACAGTGATGATAACACCTCGTACATTTGAATAATCCTTGTTCACATATTTAAAGTAGGATGCACCGCCCCCAAGATCAATGGGAATCCCTGTAGATACCCAATTCCGTACATCGCGGAAATAACCGGTTACTTCCAGTTTCAGATCACGGGTTATTTCCTGCTGAAGTCCCAACTCGTAGCTGGTGGTTTTCTGGGGCTCCAAGTCTGGATCTCCGTAAATACCAAATTTTCCGCTGGTTTCCGGCATTTTATAACCCGGATTAGTATACAAAAGCTCAAACCGCGGAATCTGGTAAAACATTCCATAGCTGAAGTGGATCACGCCTTTGTCCGAAATGGGATAAGCGATTCCCAGTCGGGGACTGACCTGAGATTTGGGTGTGGTCTTATTATACCAGCCCTTTTGATTTTGGAGGCCATCGTTGTCAATGAATCCGCCAAAATCACTGTATCTTACCCAGGTTGTATCATTCGTATCGTCATCTATGGTAAAATGTGAATAACTGCCCCAGTCAATGTTCAGCCGTTCTTCTACAGAGAGAGAGTCTAAACGAGGATTTCTGGGATTCTGGATATAGGGTTCATGAGAGTTCATGGGCACCCATGAATTGGGGTCAAAATAATCGTAGCGCAGTCCCACATTTATGATCATGTCTCCATATTCGATCTTATCCTGAATGTATGCAGAAAATTCCTTCGGAGAATTTAGGTAATAGGACCTGTTGGGATGAAAATGAGTGACCCAGGAAGGAATATTTTCTGATGATTGAAGAGGAACAGATAATTGAGGAATAGGATTTCCAGATAAATCAAACTTATCTCCCAAATTAGGTTTAACCGGTGTGAACGTCTGGTCATTTTCTGAAGAATCCATAAGAGCATAACTGTCCAGTTTAAGGCTGTGGAATTGATACTCAACACCGATTTTAATTAGATTGTATTTATTCAACTGACTGTTGAAATCAAATTTGACCTGCTTTGTTACTGTTTCTCTATAAAACCTGCTCATATCCAAACCCCATCGGGCGTATGCATGTAGGGGATAGTAATTCAACGGATCATAATCCGAATTAACTATGGTCTCTCCATATTTAAAATCAGACTGATCATAGTACCACTCATCGTATTCGCCGCCTGAAACATCACATATATTATCTCCATCTTCATCATGAAAAACATCATCCTCATCACATTGACCGTTGGGATGATCTGGATTTTGTCCCATAAAAGCAAAATAAAATTCATCTGGTATCTGATACCTTGGGTCATCCACTGATTCAAAAACCTGATTTTTATAGGATTTCTTTGATTGGGATATGTTCAAATCGTAGTAGGATGTTGAAGATATGGAATGGGAAAAATTTAGCCCGAGAATCTCTCCATCACTGAAGTGGGTATTTCTTCCTCCAAGTGTGAGACGTCTGTGATGATCATAGGATTGGTATTCATCATGGCTTAAAATATATTTTATCCGCAGTTTGACCTTAGGATTTAGTTTGAACGTTAATTTATTTTGAGATGACCATTTATCTACCCAGTTCATGGGTTTAGTCTCTGGTGTCAATGTAAGCTCAGGGTCATCCCAATCTAAATTGCCGTTCTGGTCCACATAAAACTCTCCATTGTCCCACTGGCCGTTGTTGTTTTCATCGTGATAGGGTTCTCCTATATCCCGGACACGATTATTATTTTCATCAATAAACAATGTATCTCCATACATGTTAAATGTATTCAATCCATTCAGCCATCCTGCTGATCGGTACAATCGTCCAGAGCTGTAAAAGGTTATCCTGCCGCCCAATAGAGGCCCGCTCAATGATCCAGCAATATTCACATCATTAAACGGCGAGTAGGTATCTAGGCCCCGAAAAATAGGATCAGAGGTCATATGGTCCCCGGAATAATAATTCAATGAGCTTTCAAATGTATTTCCTCCGTCTTTAGTTACCATGTTGATTACTCCACTCATTGCTTTACCATATTCAGCATTAAAATTCCCGCTGATGACCTGCAATTCCTGGATGTTATCGTTTTCCACTGTAACTGAAATCCCACCATCATAAACATCTGTCATGGATATCCCGTCAACCATATAAACTATCTCACTTCCCCTGCCACCACGAATGTGAATACCACCGCCTTCATCCTGTGTGATTCCGCCTTGTAGTTTAATAACATCACTCACTTCAGTAAGCGGCATCGTTTCCAGTACATCCGAAGTTACTCTGGCTTCCGAATTTGTTCTGTCAAATTGGATGACCCCACGGTCTGCTACCACTATAATTTCTTTACCTTCAACAACTTGGATATCCATAGAAAAATTCAGTCTGAATGTTTTGTCAACTGAAATGGGAATTTGTGTTACAGTTACAGACTGGTATCCAATCATCATGACTTTCACTGAATATACACCGGGAGAAATATTTAAGATGGTAAATTCACCGGAAGGATTCGATGCAGTGCCCAGGTCTGTATTCAGGATGACGATATTACATCCAACCAGAGGCGTATTATCATTCTTATTTTTTACAGTGCCGGTTAATTTTCCTGTGGTTCCTCCTAAAACCAGACCTGCTGCTACTATAATCATTGCAAGAATCCTCATATGTGCATTCTCTTGTCAAGGATAAAGGTTTTCACCACGGTGCTGTCAATAGTGATGTCACTTTCTTTTCTCAGGTTATCAATGAAATCCTGAAATGCATTGAATCTTGAGGAGTGATCATCATGTTCAATATCGGGGTTCTTAATTCCATAAAATATATTTTGGATAGTATGCTGCTTTTTTAATTTATCAACCTGTTCCATAAAATCCTTATCATGGTGGAGATTTGCTTCAACCGCTTTTTTAAGAAGCACTTCCCTGATCAATAAACCCGATATGATAGATTTTGCATTCTCAACTGAATTGATCCGAGCGATTTTTTCCTGTGATAAGGTTCTACATTTTTCCAGAATATCTGTAGATGTCCAATATGTATTCAGTGACAATGATTTTACAATAGTAATATCGGGCAAGACGGATTTTATCTCCACAGACTTACCTTTTAATAAATTAATTTCAGGCAGTAGTTGTAATAGATTTTCGTGATTAAATACGAACCTTAATTGATTGTAAACCCGATCAGTGTATTCACGGACGGCAGGACGTTTTTTATAGGTCTTGGCAATAATGTCTAATCGGTCTTTCATGTGTAAATATTCATTTTCAATGAGGAATGGATCGTATTTTCTTTCCAGAAGTTGGATAATGCTGTATCCATCTCCTGTCATAATTGGTGGAGAAATTTCCCCATCATTTAATTGAAAAGCAATTTGTTCAAAGGCTGGATCCAGATCTCCCAACTCCCTGAATCCCAGGTCACCACCGTTGGATGAAAGGAGAGAATCTGTGAAGCAGTTCGAAGCAAGCTTCTCCCAGGAATTGCCTAAATCAAATTGATCCTGGATATCTAATATTCCTTCTCTTGTCCTTGAAAAAAGGTGCCTAACATGAATTGAAGATTTGGACCAGGTGTACAATCTTCTTAATTCTGTTTCTCCTGCTATCAGTTGAGAATCGATCTCTTGTTTATAGAATGCATTCAGTAGGAGTTGGCCTTTGTCTTTTTCCATCTGGGGGGATTTGTCTATCTTTTCTGGAATTCCTTTTTCTTCAGCATATTCCATTAGCATTGCTTCATCAATCAACGAATTCAATAAGGCGTAGCGATTCGAAAGATTATCAGTTTGGTGTGTTTTTGACAGAAAAGATTGATACCGGAGGAGGTAAGAATCGAGGGTAATAATGTCACCGTCAATCTCTGCTAATCCTGGGGCATTTGCCTGATCACAGGAAAAGAAAGTGATTGTAAAAATGACTGCAATTAATCGCTGAGCCAAGGATAACCGAAAGAAAAAGTCTTTATTAACTCGTTGCATTATTGCCCTTAGTTGATCTCAAGGATAAGAGCACCTTTGCCGGGGAGATTAATTTTAGTTGTAAGATCATATACTTTATTATCCAAAATACTTATTCCCAGTTTTTTTTCAGCTATAACTTCATTGAAGCGATCAGGATCAATTGTTTTTGATCTTTTATTATTATTTATGATCACCATAACCAGTGCCTCATTATAGCTTCTAAAATAAACATAAATGCCATTTTCCACTGGATAATGAATCATATTACCCATGGTTATGGCAATGTTTTCCTTACGCCAGTTCAATAATTTTCTTATAAAATTTTGTGCTTCTAATTCTTTTTTATTTAGTGATCTACCAGTGAATGCATTTGCCTTATCACCTGGCCAGCCACCAGGGAAATCCTTGCGTAAAGCTCCATGGTCACCTGTGCTTGACATAGCTATCTCTGTTCCATAGTAGATCTGTGGTATCCCTCTAACTGTATTTATGATTGTCATTGCCATCTTGTAGAGATCCATTTGCTCATTCAATTGGGAATAAATTCTTTTCATGTCATGGTTCCCAGCAAATACTACGAGATTGTATGGATCTCCATATTGAAAATCATTTGATATGACACGAAAAATATCTACAATACCACTATTCCAGTTCTCATTACCCAATAAACCATTAACAAGTGCTTCTTGCAGTGGAAAATCCATCATACTAGGTATATATGAATCATAATCATCATAACGGTTGCTTCCTTTCTGCCAGTATGAGACCATTGTAGGATTGCTTGACCATTCTTCACCTACAAAATTGAATCGGGGATACTCTGTCGCTATTCTTTTGCTCCAGACAGAAAGAAAATTTTTATCTATATAAGGATATGTATCAATACGAAAACCTGACAGATCAGCATATTCTATCCACCAAATTGAATTTTGTATCAAATAATTTGCCAAAAACGTATAATTCTGGTTTAGGTCGGGCATGGTCTCAACAAACCAGCCACTGGTCAATAGATCCCTCTGTGATTCCGTCAGATGTGGATCATGGACAGATTCATGAATATGGTTTGATCTAACAAACTTACCATCATTATTTATCCAGTCTATCGTAGGTAGGTCCTTCATCCACCAATGTTCAGAGCCTATGTGGTTTAAGATCAGGTCCATCACCAACCCGATTCCTCTCTTTTTAGCCTCTTTAGAAAGAACTTTGTAAAGTTCGTTGTTACCAAATCTTGCATCGATATTATAGTAGTCTGTGGTTGAATAACCATGATAAGAATAAGTATGTTGATCATTCTCTAAAACTGGGTTTAACCAAATCTGGGTAAAGCCCATATCAGATATGTAGTCTAGATGATCAATGATCCCCTGAATATCGCCACCGTGTCGACCGCTTTTCTTTAACCTATTTTGTTTTTCCTTCAACTGTGAGGATGAATCATTGCCGGGATCTCCATTGGCATAGCGATCAGGCGTAATTAAATAAATGACATCTGCCGGTGAAAACCCTTTTCGGTCAGCTGAATCCGATTCTCTTTTTAGCAGTATATAATTATATTTTGTCTTAGGCTGACCTTCCTTATTAAAGATGATCTCGAATTCACCAGGTATTGCTTCTTCTAATAAAAATAGATCAATAAATAAGTAATTTGGATTACTTAACCTATGTACTTGATTAATTTCTATTCCAGGGTGGGAAAATTCTGGTTCCAGGTCCGAAATATTCTTGCCATGAACCATCAGCTGCAGTTTATTCTCTGCCATCCCAGCCCACCAGAATGGGGGTTCTAAATGATCAATGCGATAGGTTCCGGAACTCTTTATAGGTGATATAAAGACTGCTAAGAAAAAAATCCAGATTGAATAAAAATTCTTCATTAATTCAAAAATTTAGTGACTCACTATTGAGTTACTGTTATTAAATTAAGTATATTAACCAAAAGTGATCAACACAATTTAACCCTATAATAAACATATAATAACCAAGTTGGCTAATATTGAAAGAGAAATAAGTACGTTGCTCGAGAGGTTTGGCTTTTCGGCAAATGCAGCTAAAGCTTACCTGAGTTTAGTAAATAGCAACCCGGCTACCGGCTACGAAGTAAGTAAATATTCAGCAATACCCCGTTCTGCTATTTATGGCACTCTAACCCGCATGGAAAAAATGGGCATTGTGAGTTCGGAAGGCGGTAATCCAAAAAGATATATTCCACTTTCCCCCTCATCTCTAATTGAACATCTTCAAAATTTGCATGATAACCAGATTGAGGATTTAAAACTAGCTCTAGATAAAATGGAAATGGATGAAGAAGCTTTTGATTTTTGGCATATACATGGCTATGATAACCTTATTTATAAAATGCGTGAAGCAGTCAACAGTGCCTCAACTTTAGTTATAATTAATGCTTGGAATAATGAAGTAGAAAAATTGAAGAAGGAGTTAAAAACTGCTGAGGCTCGGGATGTAAACATCGTTATTTTTTCATTTTCACGCATTAAAAAACCAATTGGAACAACAATTTCGTACGATTTGGATGAAAAGGATTTAAATGAAATATGGAAACCAAAAGTTGTATTAGTTGTTGATAATAAATTGACCATTATGGGTAGTTCGTCTCAACAAAGTGGTCGTGCCGTTTGGACATCAAATCCCGCAATTATGAAAATCGCTTCCGATTATATCATTCTGGATATAACTCTGGCTGGACAGCGTCTTGGTATAGACATCAACCCAATTGTGAAAAAGATCATGCAGAAAGATGAGTTTGATTTGGACAGGTTGATTAACCAGACGAAAAGTGATATTTGACCGGCTGATTAATATATAAAGGAATATTAATTGAAAATTTTCCCAAGAGAAAGCGGAGTTCTTTTACATATATCTTCTCTTCCAGGTGCCTATGGATTAGGTGATATCGGCCCGGAAGCATTTCATTTTGTCGATGTGCTCCACGAAATGGGTCAAAGCCTTTGGCAAATATTACCTTTGGGTGACACTGGTTCATCCATATGTCCTTACAATACTGTTTCTACTTTTGCAAACAATCCGCTGCTGATCAGTTTGGACGGACTCATTGATGAAGGGTATTTACACAAGGACGATTTAAAAAAAATACAAAGCTATCCTTCAGATCGGGT
>DPYO01000190.1:0-203 GCA_003535775.1 Fidelibacterota bacterium
CTTCTTTAGAATCTGCTACTGCTTCAATTGTTTCTTCTGTCGGTTCATCGACACCTGACTCCGGGGAAGTCTCTTCTTCCGAAATATCTTTATCTTTCTCATCACTTATTGAACTGCTTCCTTCTTCAGCTAATTCCTTGGTTTCCGGTTCTTCTTCTTCAGTTTTTCCATCATCACCGCCTTCTGCAGGTTCCTCAGCTTTT
>DPYO01000190.1:572-10912 GCA_003535775.1 Fidelibacterota bacterium
TTTTTCAGTTGGTACTTCTTCTAGAGTCTCCTCTTCTTTAGAATCTGCTACTGCTTCAATTGTTTCTTCTGCTGGTTCCTCAGTCAGTTTCTTCTGTTTTGCTTTTGCTTTTTTACCCAGTTTAATCTTTGCCTTTTTTCGTTTTTCAACTTCCGTTCGATCTAAAGCCCATTTCTGCATTTCTTTTTCGATGGATGCTTCATCCAATCCTTGTTTCATAAGATGCCACTTATGGGCAATACCTTCCCTTTTAAACAAATGATGAACAATATCTGTAATCTGAGCACCTTCGTTGAGCCAATATAATATCCTGTCTTCTTTGAGAGAATAATCCTGTTCCGATTTCCCAGCGACAGGGTTATACCAGCCTAACTCCTCGATGGATGCTCCATCCCTTTTCTTCCGGGAATCCATTACAACAACTCGGTAAAATGGTTTATTCCGCCTTCCAATCCGTTTTAATCTAATTTTTGTAGACAATTATTTTTTTCCTTTATTTTTATTATAAATTAATCTATTATCAACTCAAACTGGACAACTTTTTCATACCACCTTTTAAACTCGGGATATTCAATTGCCCCTTCTTTTTCATTATTCTATGCATCAGGGAAAACTGTTTAAGCAAATGATTGACTTCCTGAACTGATCGCCCCGATCCATTAGCTATTCGCTGCCGTCGGTTTCCATTAATAATATGAGGAATTTCCCGTTCCTTTTGTGTCATGGATTTGATGATGGCCTCAGTCCAAACCAATTGACGGTTATCAAAATTTAATTTCTTTATCATATTACGATTTTCACTTGGCAACATTCCTATTAATTGATCCAAAGGTCCCATTTTACGCAATTGTTTTATCTGAGCCAGAAAATCTTCAAGATCAAACCTTTTATCAAGAATTTTCTTCTCAATCGCTTTTGCAGAATCTAAATCCATAACAGCTTCAGCTTTTTTTACAAGAGAAATTGCATCACCAAAACCTAAAATCTGATCTGCAATTCGTTCCGGTTCAAATACATCCAAAGCATCAATCTTCTCGGATGTACTCATAAACTTTATAGGTTTCCCTGTTACTTCCGTTATGGATACGGCTGCCCCTCCTCTGGAATCCCCATCCATTTTCGTCAGGATAATACCTGTCAAAGGGAGAGCCTCTGAAAAAGCCTGGGCTGAATTTACTGCATCTTGACCAGTCATTCCATCCACAACGAATAATATTTCCGACGGTTGAACTTCATCTGAAATTTTCTGAATTTCCACCATCATCTCTCCATCCACATGTAATCGGCCCGCAGTATCCAGAATGACTACATCCACTTTTTTGGTTTTAGCTTCTTCAACTGCCTGTTTACAGATTTTTACCGGTTCACCTGATCTTTCCGAAAATACTTCAATATTAATTTGTTTACCTAGTTGATTTAACTGGTCTATAGCTGCTGGACGATAGACATCTCCAGCTACCAGTAAAACAGATTTACCTTCGTCCTTTAATCTTTTTGCCAATTTTGCACATGCAGTTGTTTTTCCTGAACCCTGAAGGCCTGCAATGAGAACAACTGTTGTTGATGGTGTACATGCTAGTGGAGATGCATTCTTACCGAGCAAATGAACTAATTCATCATGAATTATTTTAACAAATTTCTCTCCAGGTTTTATGGACTTGATTATTTTGGTTCCTTCTGCTTTGGTACGCACCCTCTCAATAAACGTGCGGGCTACCTGGAAGTTAACATCTGCTTCCAATAAAACCCGACGAACCATCCGGGATGTTTCCTGGATATTTTTATCTGTGATTTTTCCCAATCCCCGTAGATTCCGGAGAATTGAGTCAAACTGTCCTATGAGTTGATCAAACATTGATTTTCATTTCGATTAAAGCAAAGAAAATTAGATGTAATTGAATTTACATCCAATTTTTTAATTTATTCTGCATTGTGTACACTATTACCCTCTTTGACTTGGAAAAATTTCATTTTTAGTTTCAGATAATCTATATAAAGTTGTTTTAAACTACAGGGTTCCTCTTTTAATTTATACTGAATATAATGGCTCCATTTTACGAAGAATTAAAATCCCTCCGAGAAAAACAAGGAATAGACCTTGAGGAAATCCACAATCGTACAAAGATCAATTTGGAGTCGCTTCAAGCAATTGAATCAGGGCAGTTTGATATCCTTCCCACTCCTTATATACGGTTATTTATCAAAGCATATGCGATTGAAATTGGTGGAGATACCAACGAAACTCTAAAACAATTGGAACATCACTTAAATTTAATGGAGAGGGAATCATCAGGAGAATCAAAACGAAAAAGAATCAGAAGGTCATCAGGGCCCTCACCTAAATCCGACCAAAAACATCTTCCCCCAAAACCTTCTCGCTCTTTGAGGTCTACTCTCACTAAAATTTTACCAATCGTGATTATCTGGTTTTTTGCCCTTATTATCTTTCACAAAATCTATCAGGTCCCTGAAAACACAGACTTTGGTGAACAAAATATTATTAATGGAACAAATTATATTTCAGAAGAAAAATTGCTTTCGGATTATAAACTGGAAAAATCTGATGAAAAAGCAATATCAACTATATCAACTGAGATAACATCACCTTTCTCTCTCAAGATAATTCCGTCTCAGAGCGTTGAGTATTTGGTAAAAGAAGACACCTTACCTTCTCAGAATTTCGTAAAAAAATCTGGTGAAGTGAGCACTTTTCTCATTGAAAGGAGGTTGGATATATTGCTTAATCATACTCTGGGAATAAAAGTTACTCTAAATGGAGAGCCATTGGATGATATTGCTTCCCAACCATATCCTCTCAGGATAACTCTTTTGTCCGACCCACCTATATTGGGAACAAAGTACTACATCCCTATCGATTAACCTTATTCCTTAATTCCAGAACTATTTAATCTGTAATCTGACTACTCCAAATATTAATCGGAGTAGATTTTTTCATATATTACTGCCCGATTTACATTTTCTATTTACATAAGGTTTCTATTTATATAAGTAAATATTTATTAAAAAACTATTGACATATGTGGGGGATATGATTAGAATTGTGGGTAGCTGTGGGTAATTTTCCCTTTCTAATCATGCACAATGACAATTAGTAAAAACACATTCACAGGAGAATACTCCTATTCGCTTGATGCAAAAGGACGGATAAACATTCCAGCCAAGTTCCGTCAGAGTTTATCAAAAAATAATGACAATACCTTTGTGGTCACACGAGGGTTAGATACCTGCATTTGGGTTTATCCCATCATTATCTGGCAAAAAATTGAAACCGAGTTAAAAAATTTATCTGCCCTTTCTGCTATTAATCGAAGTTTTATTCGAAATGCCGTTCGATACGCAGCAATTACCCCTTATGATAAACAAGGACGCATTCTATTAACCCCCTCTTTAATACAATACGCAAAACTTGAAAAAGAAGCAATAATTATTGGAATGGTAAATAAAATCGAAATTTGGAATCCAAAAACATTATATGAAACAGATAAACAAAATTTAAAACTTGATCCGAGCACATTTGAAGACCTTGCGGAAAAAATTATTCTCTAATGAATCTAAAGCAGGATTCCGAACCTCAGCATATTCCTGTTATGGTGTCGGAAGTTCTGTCTTATCTAAATATCTGTCCCGATGGCATCTATTTCGATGGAACTATCGGTCTTGGAGGGCACACCAAACATATCCTTTCCCGCTTGAACCAAAAAGGGAAACTAATAGGAATTGATCGTGACGGGGAGGCATTGGAAATATGTAGAAGAAATCTTCAGAATTTTTCCTCTTCTATACTTCTCCTTCAAACTTCCTTCGAAATTATCTCAGATATCCTTAACCAACAAAAAATACCTGCAGTGAACGGTATTTTGTTAGACTTAGGACTTTCTTCATTTCAGCTTGATTCCAATAACCGTGGATTCTCCTTTGCAAAATCTGGTCCCCTTGATATGCGTTTCGACTCATCATATTCCAAAACAGTATCGGATCTTATACAAGATTCAAGCACAGAGGAATTAGCATTGATAATTCGAGATTTTGGAGAGGAACGGCATGCAAAGAGAATAGCAAAAACAATCAAAAAAGGGGAAACTATTCGGACTGTGGAAGATCTGGTAGAAGTAATTCGGCGAACTACTCCCCCTGCTCATCGAAATCGAACTTTTGCAAGAGTTTTCCAAGCATTTCGAATTGCTGTAAATCAAGAGTTAGATAGATTAAAAACTTTTTTAAACAATTTTATCGATTGTCTTACTGTAGGAGGACGGATCGTCATTATTAGCTACCACTCTCTTGAAGATAGACTCGTTAAGCACGCATTTAAAAACCTAAGTCTAAATAATCGCCTCTCTATTCACACGAAAAAACCGTTGACACCATCCGAAGATGAATGTTTTGTAAACCGACGATCTAAGAGTGCAAAACTTAGGTCGGGTGAAAGGATATCATAATGGGAAAAAGAAAAAAGAACCGGCTTTCTAAAAAACAAAGGGAAATCTTTCAAACTCTTATATTCTTCGGAATAACCATTTTCTCTATTGTCGGTTTAATCACATATCTCTGGGTTTATACTGAAATCGATGGAACCTTGGTTGCAATTGAGATTCAAGATTCAACTGTAAATCAACTTGCAAATGATATAAAAGAACTCACTAATAATATCGAAACGCTTTCCCGTATTGACAATATATCAATTCGTGCTCGAAATGAACTGGGGATGGTTCCTGCCCAAGCAGAATCCATTTTCGTTTATACAAATCCTTATTGGAAAAGAAGTGATGACTAAAACCTATTTAAAATTCCGCCCAAGAATTGCTGTTATTTCCTTATTGGTAATTCTTAGCTGGGCAGGTCTTTCTGCACGCTTCTTCCAAATCCAGGTTTTAAATGGCAATACATATCGCACCCAGGGGAAAAAACAAGGAGAGGCTCAAAAAACTCTACTCGCGAATAGGGGCAATATTTTTGACAGAAAAAACACCCCTCTGACACGAAATATCATTCATTACAATTTAGCTGTCCATCCTTCAAAAATTCAGGACAAAATATCCTTAGCTGAAACCATTCATAATTATACGAACCGGCCGATTGAACGCTACATAAAAATGATGAATACTGGAAAAAGTTTTGTGTATCTAGAAAGAAACCTCAGTAAGGAGACTTGTAGTAATCTCATAAAAAATCCAGTTGCAGGATTGATTCTGGAACGGAAAACACGCAGAAGCTACACCCATGGGCGCATTGCTGCGCAAATCATTGGATGTACCGATGTGGATGATAAAGGTCTCACTGGAATTGAGAAAAAATTTGATCACCTTCTCAAAGGAACTTCTGGCTGGATCATTAAACAAAGGAATGGTCTTGGAGATTTGAATCCAAAAAACAGCTTTCCGACAAAACCTCCTATAGATGGTTCCAATATTCAACTTACAATTGATCTTGATTATCAATGTATCCTTCAGGAGGAATTGGCACGAAGGATGGAACAAACTGGTGCAATTGGTGCAACTGGATTACTTATGAATCCCCACACTGGTGCTATTCTTGCAATGGCTTCGCTCCCTGATTTTGACCCTAATCATCCCCAAAATTCCAAAACAGAATACCAAAAAATAAAATCTATCACAGATCAGTTTGAACCGGGATCCACTTTCAAGATCGTCGCGGCTACTGCTGCAGTAGAATTAAAAACAGTTTCTCCTGAACAGGAATTTAACTGTGAGAATGGAAGTTATTTATACAATAACCTCTTAATTATTGATCATGAAGAATTTGGCCTGCTCAATTTTTCTCAAATTGTAGCAAACTCAAGTAATGTAGGGATCATCAAAATTTCAGAAACTCTAGGTCAAAACAATCTCCACCGGTTTGCCCGGCAATACGGTTTTGGGTCATTAACAAACATTAATCTCATGGGTGAAGTTAGAGGGACACTTCGTAAAACCAAAGACTGGAGCAGAATATCGCTTGCACAAATTGCCAGGGGATACGAAGTAGGGGTAACCGCCATACAATTAGCTTCAGCTTTTGCTGTCGTCGCCAATGGAGGTTTCCTGATCAGACCCATTATAATCAATCAAATAATTGACGCCAAAGGAAATCGTAGATATTCAGAACAGTCGGAAATCATCCGAAAAGTTGCTTCACCTGATGCGATGAATACCTTAAAAGAGATGCTTGTCAAAACTGTTGAGGCCGGAACCGGTATTGAAGCAAGAATTCCCGGCTGGAATGTTGCAGGGAAAACTGGTACTGCACAAAAGTTTATAGATGGAAAATATTCCACAACAAAGTTTATTTCCAACTTTGTTGGATTTTTCCCAGCTGATAACCCTCAATTACTGGGGCTTATCCTCCTTGATGAACCGAAAATCGGCTATCATTGGGGAAGTGTAGGGGCAGCACCTACATTTAAAAAAATCATGGAAAGGATCATCAACGTTGATGATTCAATCAAAAGAGAAAAAAGACCCAAACAACCTGATAAAGAAGAATCCTTTCTAGTCAATAATTCTTCATCCGTCTTCGTGAAAAGTGAAGTCAATATACCGGTGCCTTTAGGAAAGGATCAGATTGTACATGCTGATAAAATAATCATACCAGATGTTCGGAATATGAGTTTGCTAAAAGCAATGAATACTCTCCGAAAAAATGAATTGAGAACCAAAATAAACGGTTCAGGAAAAGTAATTTGGCAAAGCCCCAAGCCTGGAACAAAAACCACTGCTGGCTCTATATGCTCTATAGAACTTAAGTGAGATGAAACAAAACAATAATATGCCATCATTGAAAGAAAAACCATTAAACCAATTACTCGCGGGACTAACCCAGCTAGATGATAGTCGCAAATTTTTAGACGCTTCTATTTCTGGAATATCATTACATGCTGGATCCGTTTGCAGTGGGAATATTTTTGTCGCTATTCCAGGAAACAAGTTTGACGGACACGATTTCATCCCTGAAGCAGTGAAAAATGGAGCTGCAGCAATTATCTCAAATGGAAGAGATATTGGTGAACTATCCATACCTCAGATCAGGGTAGCAAACCCGCGACGAGCTGCTTCATGGGTAGCTTCGGAATTTTTTGACCATCCTTCCAGGGAATTAACCATAATTGGCATTACCGGTACCAATGGTAAAACATCCACAGCAACTTTAGTGGCTTCCATCCTTGATGCAGCCGGATATAAAACTGCCCAAATGGGTACACTTGGACTCATTGCAGAAGGGAATTATCCCCAGGAAAAAATTCTGACCACCCTTGATCAGGTTGCGCTTCATAAATCCCTTTTTGATTTGAAGGAAAATGGCTTTACCCACGTAGTTATGGAAGTCTCATCCCATGCCCTCCAACAATGCCGGGTTACTGATGTTGATTTTAATATTGCTGCATTCACTAACCTGACCCCAGAACATTTGGACTATCACGGAAATATGGAAGAGTATTACCATGCCAAAGCGAAACTATTTAAAATGCTTCCGATCACAGCAACTGCTGTTATCAATAATGATGATATCTATGGGGAAAAAATTATTTCTGAAAGTTCTACTCCAATCCTCACAACATCAATCTCTACAAAAGAAAATGTTCATTATTCTTCTTTTGAATCAACGCTTAACGGAATTACTGGAGACATTAAAGCCGGTGATCACTCATATAAAATACAATCATCCTTAATTGGTTCATTCAATCTGGAAAATATTCTTACTGCCGTTGGGATAGTCCACGCAATGGGTATTCCTCCCCATTTCGTCACTAAAGGAATTGATTCCTGCAAGTTCATTCCAGGCCGGATGGAAATGTTCAAAATCCCGTCTGGAGGAACAGTAATTATCGATTATGCCCACACACCTGACGCCTACGAAAAAGTGTTAGGTACCATTTGTAAAATGTCAAGCGGAAAAATGACAGTTATTTTTGGTGCCGGGGGAGATAGGGACGTATCCAAACGGCCAACCATGGCAGCGATTGCTGAAAAATTTGCGGAACAGTGTTTTATTACCCCAGATAATCCACGATTTGATAATCCTCAAGCCATACAAGCAGATATTATAAAAGGTTTTACTCGAAAGTGTTATACAGTTTTCAGTGACCGGGGAAAAGCTATTCGTGCTGCCTTAACTGATTTAAAAAAGAATGATATCCTCGCAGTACTAGGAAAAGGGAGAGAAAATTATCAGGAAATTCAGGGTGAAAAAATTCCATATTCAGATGTAAAAAACATTCAAGAATTCTGCGATGAGAATTAATCTTCCCAGACCAGATTTATTTTCTCAAGTATTTGGAGAAGTAACAGGCACTGGTTTGGGCTCTAGTGTACAAGGGATTGCAACAGACAGCCGTGAGTATAAAGCAGATGACCTTTACATTGCTCTAAAAGGAAAACGAACTGATGGACATACATTTTTGAAAGAGCTTGAAATTGATGGTTGTGCTGTTGCGTTAGTCTCTGAAGAAAATAATGAACTAACATCGCTGAAACAAATAATCGTTGAAGATCCACTTACAACAATTGGAACTATTGCAAATAAATGGCGAAAACAATTTCAGGTGCCCACCTTAGGTATTACAGGAACAAATGGTAAAACATCCACAAAAGATCTGTTACACCATATTTTCGAGCCAATCCAAACGGTTCATGCTACTGAAAAAAATTTTAACACATCGATTGGGCTCCCTCTCACGCTCCTCTTGCAGACAGAGAAACACACACTTTCAATCCTGGAAATGGGGGCAAACCAACCTGGTGACATTTCCTGCCTTTGCAGGATCTCAGAGCCTTCCCATGGGTTAATCACTAATATTGCTCCTGCACATCTTGAAGGATTCGGTACGATTGAAGAAGTTGCAAAAGAAAAAGGAGAACTGTTTCAATCTTTAGCGGATGGGATTTCTTTCGTAAATCAAGCTGATGACAGGATAAAAAACCTTTCAATTGCGGGAGATAAAATCAGTTATGGACTGAGCCCGGATTGTGACTTTTCTGCTGATATTCATCAAAAAAAAGATGGAACTCTAACTCTCCTTTTTAACACGGAAGAAATAAAAACACAATCCTGTAATCTTTCATTTGCAAAAAATGTACTGGCAGCAGCGGCTGTCGCTATCACCATGGATGTAGACTGGGAAACATTTCAAAATCGTGTTTTATCCTTCGTGCCACCAGCCGGACGATGCCAAGTGAAACATTTTGATGATATCATAGTGATTGATGACACCTATAACGCAAATCTTGAGTCTACTATTGCCTCCATTGATTATTTAAATGCGTTCAGCAAAAATGGGAGGCGACTGCTGGTTTTTGGGGACATGTTCGAGCTTGGAAATCATTCTGAAATAATTCATGAAAAAGTCGGGGAGAAATGTTCTGATGCACACCTGGATGGTGTCTTTACTGTTGGCACCTTTACAGTACATACTGATTTGAGGTTAGAGAATATTGAATTACATAAACATTTTACATCCAAAGATGAACTCATTACACAATTAAAAAATATAATTAGAAAAGGAGATAAAATACTTTTTAAAGGTTCAAGAGGGATGGCTATGGAAACAGTCATTCAAGGGGTCTTTGAGTAATGTTTTATCATTTGTTCTATCCCCTAAAAGAATCCTGGTCTATTTTAAATATTCTACGGTATATCACATTTCGATCTGCAAGTGCTGCAATATTTGCATTATTAATAAGCTTCCTCATCGGTCCTTGGATCATCCACAAACTCAAACATCTTCAGATCGGCGAAAATATCCGATCAACAGGACCAAAATCCCATCTGAAAAAGAAGGGCACACCAACAATGGGAGGAGTACTGATTCTTTGTGCAGTTCTCCTCCCAACTTTCCTTTTTGCAAAACTGGATAACGTGTATATACAGATTATCTTCCTTTCTACAATCTGGATGGGGTTAATAGGATTTCTGGATGATTATCTTAAGATAATAAAAAAATTTGAAAAAGGACTTATTGCCCGCTATAAATTGGCGGGACAGGTCCTCCTGGGTTCTGTTGTGAGTATTTGGATCTATAACTCTCCGGAATTCACGGAAATCCGTACTATCACATCCATTCCCTTTTTAAAATCTTCAATTTTTGATTTTGGAATCCTATATCCTGCTGTGATCATTCTTGTTATTACAGGAACTTCAAATGCGGTAAATCTTACTGATGGTTTAGATGGCCTAGCCTCTGGACTTTTGGCAATAGCGTTTACTGTATTCGCTGCAATAACCTACATCAGTGGGCGTGTAGATTATTCAGAATACCTCAATATTCTGTACCTCCCTGGAATAGGTGAACTTTCCATTTTTGCATCAGCAATGGCTGGAGCATG
>DPYO01000152.1:0-494 GCA_003535775.1 Fidelibacterota bacterium
CCAGCAGATGAAAAAGAATCCACCAAAATGTTCAACCTAAGCCGAGATGCAGGGATTAACTTTTTTGATTGTGCCAATGTTTATGAGAATGGACGTTCTGAAGAGATCCTTGGGAAACTTATAGCCGACAGCAGAGAACAGTTGATTATAACTAGCAAAGCATATTTTCCCACTAGTGATGATATTAATGATCGTGGAGGAACCAGAAAGCACATTATGACTGCTGTTAATGATAGTTTAAAAAGATTAAATACGAACTATATTGACTTATATTTTTTACACAGGTTTGATGATCTCACCCCACTTGAAGAAACACTACGAGCCTTGGAAGATTTGGTTCGCAATGGTAAGGTTCTCTATTTGGGTGCAAGTAATTTTGCTGCCTGGCAGATAACTAAAGCGCTGGGAATCACAGCAAAAAATGGATGGGGCAGGTTTGAATGTATCCAACCCATGTATAACTTAGTAAAAAGACAGGCTGAGGTAGAAATATT
>DPYO01000152.1:878-2411 GCA_003535775.1 Fidelibacterota bacterium
GGTGGTTTGCTTACGGGTAAATACGGAATTAAAAAAAGACCCAAAACGGGTCGCCTGATTGAAAATAAGATGTATGAAAAGCGTTACAGTGGTTCACAGGTTTTTAAAATTGCTGAAAAATTTAGTCAACTGGCTAAAGAACAGAACTTGTCGCCGATTAGTCTTGCCATAGCCTGGGTTGCCAGCCATCCAGCTGTGACTGCACCTATTATCGGAGGTCGTAATTCAAATCAGCTTAAAGAATCACTAAAATCTGTAGATATTAAAATGACCGAAAAACTTAGGAATGAAATTTCGGTATTATCACCCAAACCTCCGAATGCCACTGACCGAAATGAGGAACAAACTATATATAACTACGGTCAACGATAGATTTATATTAGACAATCTAAGCCCCGCCAAGTAGCGGGGCTTTTTGTTTATAGAACAAAGTCCTAAGTCTCAGTAGCAGTAAGAGATGAACGACCAACCAACTTGCTCACCTCATCATAGATAGGTCTTCTTTGCTTGATGTGCAGGATTGGCTAGACAAAGCTATTGATGGAAACGCTAAAGCAGAAATTATGATGTGATTAATCTACTGGCTCTTCTCGCGCATGACTTTTGTTGATTAGGTAGACAGCCGTCATAGTCATTATTCCACCTATCATGGTGGTCACTTCCAAACGCTCCCCAATTAACAGCACACTGAAAAGCAGAGCCGTGACCGGTACCATAAATATGAAAGCACTGGCTTTTTCAGGTCCTAGCCGGGTAGTGGCAAGAAAATAAACTGTAGTTCCGAATACCATAGCGCCGGCAGACAGGAAGAACATATTCACCCAAAAGATCCAGTCATAGGTGAATATTAGAAAAATATCTTTATTCCAGGTCACACCAAGGTAGATCAGGGCAGAGATTGTGTAGACCCAAAAACTAAATGAAAGTGTAGATACATGACCGTGGGACCGACCCGATATTATCGACATGATCCCCCAGGAAATGGAAGCGCATATGAAATACATATTGCCGTTAGCGATCATTTGTTCCAGAGACAGTGTCCAGGCCTGTAATACAATCACACCGCCAGTGAAACCTAGTACCAAACCCATGATATCCTTACGGGAGAAGACTTGTTTCAGTAGCAATACAGAAATAATGAATGTAATAACCGGATTGAAGGTAGGGACAATAATGCCACCCACACTGGCGGATCCTCTATCGGTGCCCACGAAAAAGAAAATATTGTAAAGAGAGATAAATACGGCACCTGGGAAAATATATTTCATCCCCTGGCGAGTCACCCGGAAATCATTACCTGTTAACCAAAGTACTGGGATCATGGCAATGCTGGAAAAGAAAAAGCGCCAGAAGGCCACTACGGATGATGGTCCATAATCACTCAGGACCTTTGCATTAGTCCATGATAGCCCCCATGTAGCCATGGCGAGTATCATTAAAATGTATAATAAAATAGGGAAGTGACTCTTATTCATAAGCCAAAAAATTACATTTCAACTTTACATTGACTCAGTTAATTTATTCTTGGTTTCT
>DPYO01000152.1:2759-8854 GCA_003535775.1 Fidelibacterota bacterium
ACATGTATATTTTTTCAGAGCAGATTTCTTTCAGAACTTTCGGCGGTTTATCCAAATGAAAATCTTTCGGGGATTTCCGATTCATTGGCTCCTTCCGGTATCCACGATAGATCGAGAATAGTGTAGCTAGGATTGGTGGTA
Source organism: Fidelibacterota bacterium (assembly GCA_003535775.1). Lineage (GTDB taxonomy): Bacteria > Fidelibacterota > Marinisomatia > Marinisomatales > UBA8229 > UBA8229. Next base: position 2,901 of record DPYO01000152.1, read on the forward strand.
TTAAAAACAGGCACCACTTTCATTCCGATTCCTGGTTCACCCACAGATAAATATTCCATTAGTGAGAAACTAAAAAAGTTCATGTTTTTACATGGACTTAATTAGAATAAAATTACATTCGGAAGACAGGAAATCTAGTTTCAGGAATGGGATATCCTGTGACAGCAATTAATGCTTGAATGAGAATACTCCTTGTTTTCAATGGGCTAATGATACCGTCATCCCACAATCGAGCGCTAGCGTAATATGGGTTTCCCTCTTTTTCATATTTTTCCAAAATTGGTATTTTTAGTGTGTTTAGTTCTTTATCAGTTAGTTTTTTTCCTTTGGACTTCGCTTGGTCATCTTTTACAGTTGCAAGAACACTGGCAGCCTGTTTACTACCCATAACAGAGATTCGTGCATTTGGCCACATCCAAAGAAAACGAGGTTGGTAGGCCCTCCCTGCCATCGCATAATTCCCGGCTCCAAAACTCCCACCAATTATAACTGTTAGTTTTGGAATATTAGCAGTTGCTACGGCTTGGACCATTTTTGCACCATTCTTTGCAATTCCTTCGGCTTCGGCCTTTTTACCTACCATGAAACCATTAATATTTTGAAGAAATAATAGTGGAAGTTTTCTCCTGCTGCAAATTTCCACAAAATGGGCTCCTTTTAGAGAGGATTCACTAAATAAAATACCATTATTTGCTACGATTCCGATACTAATCCCACCGATTTTTGCGAATCCGGTAACAAGTGTTTTGGCATAATTTTCTTTGAACTCTTCGAATTGTGAATCGTCAACCAAACGGGCGATAATTTCATGCATATCAAAGGGTATATGATAACCTTTTGATAAAACACCGTATATTTCTTCTATAGGATACTTAGGTTCATTATATTCTTTTATCTGAGTTAATTCTTCTGAAAAGTGTTTAAATATTCCACGTATTTTCTGGAGTGCATCTTCATCATTCTTTGCGAAGTGGTCTGCAACACCGCTGGAACGGGTATGGAGGGTTGCTCCTCCTAATTCTTCTGCCGTAGCAGTTTCACCAATGGCTGCTTTTACTAATGGAGGTCCAGCTAAAAATATCGTTCCTGTTTTATTTACAATTATAGTTTCATCGCTCATAGCGGGAACATATGCTCCACCAGCAGTACACATTCCCATAACTGCAGAAATTTGAGGAATTCCTGCAGCGCTCATTCTTGCTTGATTGTAAAATATCCGTCCAAAATGATCCCGATCAGGGAATACTTCATCCTGTTTGGAAAGAAACGCTCCACCACTATCAACAAGATATATGCAGGGAAGATGGTTTTCTGAAGCAATTTCTTGTGCTCTTAGGTGTTTTTTTACCGTAAGAGGATAATATGTACCGCCCTTAACCGTTGCATCATTTGCAATGACAATACATTGTCTTCCTTGGACCTTAATTATTCCAGTAATAATTCCTGCAGCAGGGACTTCCTCTTCATAAACTTCATATGCAGCTAATTGTGAGAATTCTAATAGCTTCGTTTCGGGATCTTTTAGGAGATCTATACGTTTCCTTGCAGTAAGCTTACCCCGTTTTTTATGTTTTTCAATCTTTTCAACAGAACCCATTTTTTGGATACTTATTATTAATTTATCAAGTTCTATATCCAAAGTTTTATGATGAGAGAAATTTGATAGAAATTTATCGGATGAAGTATCGATTTTTGATTTTATTTCAGCCATTTGTTTTTTCCCCTTTGTGGAGTATATCAGAAATATATTTTCCAGCATCTGATAAAGATTGTTTATTTATTCCGGTATCAAATCCATTGTTTTCACAAATTTCAAGAACCGATTCCGTTGCAACATTTCCAGATGAGCCTGGTGCGTAGGGACACCCACCAATTCCACCAACAGAACTATCAAAATTTCTGAATCCAAGATTAATTCCTGATATAATATTTTGTTTAGCATTTTTGTAGGTATCGTGAAAATGTAACGCAAATTTGGAGGGATCCCAGTACTTGAGTATTATTTCAAGAGTCTCTTCAACATCACCTTTTTTAGCTTTTCCGATGGTATCCGCTAAGGATATTTCGTCTATATTTAGATCAATTAATTTTTGGACAACATTCATAAGTGGATCAGGGTTCATTTTCCCCTCAAAAGGGCAATACCAAACGGTTGAAATATAGACTCTCACATGCATATTATGCTGAGACCACAGACTACGAAGTGATGCAATTGTTTCTAGACTTTCTGAAATAGTACAGTTTGTATTTTTTTGTGAAAAAGTTTCACTGCAAGTTGTAATAAATGCTACCGATTTATAACCAGATTCAATTGCTTTGTTTAAACCAACTTTATTTGGTACTAGTGCAGTATAGCGCACTAATGGATTTTTTTTGATTAATCTCGAAACTTCTGGAGCATCTGATAATTGAGGCACCCATTTGGGTGAAACAAAACTTGTTACTTCAATTTCCTGAAGACCAGTAGAAGAAAGCCTATTTATAAGTTCGACTTTTCTTTTCGTCGGAATATTCAGCGGAATACTTTGAAGGCCGTCCCGGGGTGCGACTTCAACAATACGAACTTTTTCCATAATTTGAATTTCCTTTTTATTCTTTAGAGCAATGAATGATTTTATGGTTGTTTCATAGTTTCATTCATCATTACTGGAAGCGTAAGGCTTCTCTTCCTGGACTTCGCCCAGAAATATGTCCCAAAACCGGCAATCAATTCAAGGATAGTAAACAGAACCAAATTCCTGGCAATACCACTGGTAAAACCGTAACTATGGAGACCTACATTTAATAGATTCACACCAAACCAAGCCATCATTACCACAATAATATTCAATATCAAACCAAGGGCAAATCCTTCTGGTTTTACCGTGGCAGTGAGGCGCATATGAATCATCATCACGTGCCACATAACAATCAGCAAGGCCCCATTTTCCTTGGGGTCCCATCCCCAGAATCTACCCCAGGATTGATCAGCCCAAATTCCTCCCAAAATAGTTCCGAAAAGTGTAAAAAAAAGAGCAACGAGAGTGACTCCGAACATGTTTTTATTGATACTTTTTAACAGAGTCTTATTTTCAGGACTCCGTATCATTTGTATAAGATACAGATGCCCGATAAATCCAGCAACCACTGTTACTCCATAGCCCAGTGTAATGGTGGTAACATGGGTAGCCAACCAGAAATTAGAATTGAGGACTGCCACCAGCATCCCCAGCGTATCTCCATCTGAAGCATAACCAAAACCAATATAATGGAAAATAGATCCACTTACTGCTCCAATAAATAATCCTAATCCATCACCGCGAAAATATTCAATTATAACCGCACATACCACAGTGATAAATCCTACAAAGATAACTGATTCGTATAAAGTAGACACCGGAGGACGCCCCATAATGACCATCCTCAGATATATTCCATAGGTATGATACAAAAGCCCCAGAACAAGTAAGCCTGCGGAAGTTCTCTGTAGAAATTTGGACTGATGAAACATCCAACTTAATCCAAGGAAAATAAATGCTAAAAGGTAAAATGCCACGCTGTTATAAAACAGATTTGCTTTATTCACCCAAGTTTCCTTCTTTAGCAAATTGATATCCGGTTTGCCTTTGGAAGGGGAGGCAAGTCCTGCCTCATAATCTGTCACCGCTGATATCATTTTGTTTTCATCACCCAAAATGCGTTCAGACAGATATTCTTCCAAAGCATTGAGGATTTTATCCTGATAGGGTTCACGCGGTCTGCCATCCAATAACTCCCAGGGAGAAAGCCACATTCCGGTCTCATCAAGAGGAGACGGAGGAATTAATTTCAGTGCCTGTGCAAAATCCTCTGAACTGATTTGTCGGAGTGTTAAAAGAATCATATTAAGCTCATTATCAGATTTTGATCGCTCCTCTTCTGGCTTATTCATGACAGTATGAAACATCTCGGTTAAAGTGTGGAACTGTTTTACAAGGTGTGCATAACTGACCGCTCTGCCAGGCGATGTGTTCAGTTTTTCTGCCAGGAGAGGATCATTGACTTCTATATAGGGTACCAGACAACTCAGGCTATAGGCAATTTCTCTGAACCGTATAGCATTGAAGTATATTTCCAGCAACTGCTGTTCAAAAATGGTACGAGATTCGTCCGGTTTTTTGTGGATTTCACTAATTAATTCCAACTGTTCCTTGAGTCCTGAAAACACCTCATTAAAACTATATTTATGCTTATTGGTCCACTCCAACCTCAGGCTTGCAGCAACCTCAGGATTCCGGATATCGAATACCTTTTTTCTCTCTCCTTTTTCTGGATTGAGTATCAGGTCAAAAATCCAGTCAATGGCAGACAAATTTTCATGTTTTATCGACCGTTTTCCATAAAATGCCAACAGCTGATTCCGGGCATAAGTATCTAGTGGTTTGACCCGGCCTCCATCTTGTACAGGAAAATCTCTCTCATCAAAATCTCTGCTGTATAATGAAGGAAGAAGCACAAAAATGGAAATAAACAATCTTAAACAAAACTTCATGATGGGCTAACCCCTGGGATTTTCCGAAGAAGTTTCGGCAGACTACTCAATAAATGCAAAAGCAGTCCGATGCTCATAATGATACTCGAAATATAAGGGAATAACCTTCCATAATTTTTTACCGCTGCCAGCACTGTTGTCTCTCCTTCGAGGCCCTCAATAAAGGATGCCTGGAAAAAGGTATAGCCTTTATGACGCAGAGGTTCGTTCATCTCAATCAAAACTCTCCTAGGGATACCATTTTCAATTAAGTTGACTTCTGAACTATAACTTTTTGCTATGCCTGTTCCGGCATGCAGTACTTTTTTAAAATCCAATAATTCAATTGCAAAGGGTAGATATGTTCTTTTTTTCCGAATGATAAATTCATAATTCTGATTATTTATGACCGCAGTTTGTGATACAGATTGTCCAAAGAAGATACCATAAATTCCATCGATACTGGAGCCAGAATTTGTAATCCTATAAGTTATTCCGGGACGATTTCGGCTATTTTCCTTTTCCGGCTTTAATTCACTCAACATAAAATTTTTCAACATACCCCTATATTGGATTCCTGCGGGTGCAGTACGCTTCAAGGGTTCACAATTTTTAAGATAGCTCATAATTTCAATATTAAAATTCAGGTTTTCATGGGATAAGATATTTCCCTTTCCCAATATGGGCTGATCGAAAACTGTATATTCATCCAGGGCTTCATTTGAAGTATTAATAACAGCCAGCTCCATATTATGATAGTCATCCACATAATTTGATTGAGCCCCTTCTTCAATTACCATATTTCCCTCAGAACTGAATATTGCTGTCAGTCCTCCACCTATAAGTAAGAGAAGTCCTCCAATATGCATAATAAGAACACCAATTTTTTTAATTTTCCACAGATTATGTTTAAATAAAACCATGAATGTGAGATTTACCAGTATAACAACCATGGTGATTCTACCGCCCGGAGCGGGAATAATATTGCCCAACCAGGTAATGTTAGCCGAAAAATATTTCTGCTGAGAAGCATAGAGTCCAATATCCCGCTGGGCAAGAGTGCCCAGAACAACCAAAACCATAAGCCAAATTAACGTGTAGACAAAAATCTTGGGATTGCCTATTATTTTAATGATCTGTTTCATTGATTCCTATTATCACGTTTCATAGATGAACAGAAAGCTTTAAAATCTTTTTCTAAATCTACTATACCATCTGCGCTGGCAATCAGTTTAATGAATAGGGCGCTAGACTCTAAAGGAAAAATAGCCGCAAGAAAAGCCGACTCCTTTTTTTCAAGATTAATCAGCCGGAATAACTGATAATTTCCAAGTTCACTCACCCCGTTTTCTGCTTCAGCTTCAATCTCAAACCTGGATAAAGGGCCTAGGCCGATCTGTCCACGCCAACGGTTTACATTAGCTTCGAGACCCCCGCCTTCACCCCCAAGCTGGATAATGGACAA
>DPYO01000198.1 GCA_003535775.1 Fidelibacterota bacterium
CCTGTACTTCATTATTAGAAAGCAACTTGTCTATGCGGGCCTTTTCCGCGTTTATTACCTTCCCCCTAAGAGGTAAAATTGCCTGATTTCTACGATCCCGCCCCTGTTTGGCAGAGCCCCCTGCAGAGTCTCCTTCCACAAGATATAACTCACAAAAGGCAGGGTCTCTGTTTGAGCAGTCTGCCAATTTCCCAGGAAGGGTAGAGCCCCCTAGTGCGGTTTTTCTTCTGATTAGCTCTCGGGCTTGTCGGGCCGCTTTACGGCTTCGGGCAGCAAGAAGAGCCTTTTCAATAATCCGCCTAGCAACAGACGGGTTTTGTTCCATAAAAGCCTGAAGTCCGTCATAAACAATGCCATCTACAAGGCCCTTTACTTCTCCATTTCCAAGTTTTGTTTTTGTCTGTCCTTCAAATTGGGGTTCTGGTACTTTTATTGAAAGAATCGCTGTGAGCCCTTCTCTAAAATCTTCCCCTGAAAGAGATAGTTTCTCGTTTTTGTTCGTTTTTATAAGGTTGTTTTTCTGGGCATGGTTATTCATAGCGCGTGTCAAGGCTGAACGAAACCCGGACAGATGCGTTCCCCCTTCAATTGTGTTGATGTTGTTTACAAAAGTAAGAATGTTTTCGTTGTATGCGTTAGCATAACGAAGAGCCGCCTCTACTGGCACCTCTCCGTCCTCTCGAGAAATTGTTATAATTTTATTGTGAATTGGCTGGTTTGATTCATCGAGAAATTTTACAAAATCACTAAGACCGCCCTGAAACTTAAATATGTCGTGTTTCTCCTGTCCTTCGCGTTCATCTTTAAAAGATATTTCCAGGTTCTTATTCAAATAGGCCAGTTCCCTTAGCCTATCAGCAACAAGTTCATACTCTATTTCTGTTGTCTGGAAGATTTCCCTGTCTGGCCTAAAGGTAATCTTTGTGCCTGTCTTTTTTGATGTTCCTACCACATTTACTTTTGTTGTGGGTATGCCACGACAATATTCTTGACGATGTACTTGTCCTTCACGATATACGTCTGCAACCAGCGTTTCTGAAAGTGCATTCACAACAGAGACACCCACACCATGTAGTCCTCCAGATATCTTATAGGACCCTTTTTCAAATTTTCCTCCAGCATGCAAAACAGTCATAACAACTTCAAGTGCAGGCTTTTTTTCCTCTTTATGAATATCTACGGGAATTCCTCTTCCGTTGTCTTCAACAGAAATTAAATTATCCTGGTTAAGGCTAATGTTAATTTTTGTACAGTAGCCGGCAAGAGCCTCATCAACACTGTTGTCCACAACTTCATTGACAAGATGATGCAGGCCACGCTTGCCAATATCGCCGATATACATGGCTGGACGTTTCTTTACAGCGTCAAGGCCCTTTAGAACAGTAATTTTTTCTGCGCTGTACTTGTTTTCTTTTTCTGTTGGGTTATTACTCATAAAAAACGAATGTCCTTGACAATTTTTTTTCCGATCTTTTTATTCAACTTTTTTATCATTTTTCTTTTTCTTAACTGTAGTTCTTGTCTCCAAACAGCATTTGTAGACCTTACTGTGAGAACTCCACTTTCAATCGTGGTTGCTTCTGTGTTTTTTCTGACTTTAGGCCCAACTATTTCATCCCACATCAACAGTGCAGAACCTTGTGCTATGGGTTTATCAATGTCAGCCCGCTTTACAAAATCATTTAATGCTTGCTTTAGGCTGCGCATTTTAAGATTTTTTAATGGCGTTTTTTTTAATCGTTTAGGCGGATGGGCATTAACAACATTGTAATATCACGGTTTTTTTCTGTTGTTTCGCCGTTGAACAAGGTAGAGCTGATTGGTGTGTCCATTTTTATTACTACGTTCTCGTCATTTATATGCGAAATAATATCTTTCAAATAGTTTGCATTATATCCTATTGTTAGCGGTTCCCCTGAAAATTCACCCTTCATTTCCTCTTGGCCCCGCGATGCCGTTTCTGGATCCTCTGTCTTTATTAAAACCGTACCCTTGTCTGGGGTAATTGATATTTGGTGGGTCATTTTATTTGAAAAAATCGATGTCCTTTTTACTGCACCTAAAAACCGTTCTTTATTAACAACCAATTTCTTTTTGTTTTCTTTTGGTATGACGCTTTCATAGTCTGGGTACCTTTCATCAATAATTCTGGTTAAAACCTTTACGCCTTCACTTGTCGCTGTCGCATGGTTTGTGCTAATCCATAATTGAGTTTTATCATCATCTGCTAATAAAGAACCTAATAAACTTAAAAACTTCCTCGGGATAATTACTTCACCAGTAAATCCGTCTGTTACATAGTCGCTAACAATATATCTAACAAGTTGATGTCCGTCTGTTGCAACGGTTGTTAGCCTGTTCTTTTCTAGTTTTAAATATAGACCTGTTAGTGCTGGCTTTAGCTCATCGTGGCTAATAACAAAGCTGGTAGATTTTATGATCTCACTAAGTAAGTCTGATTTTATGGGAAGGGGTTTTTCTTTATCAATTTCAGGAACTGCTGGGAATTCTTCAGCTGGTTTTCCCATAAGATTGTAGGTTCCTAGTTCCGTTATGAGCTTAATTTTATGTTGGTCATCAATTTCAATTGTAATCCGACCATCTGGAAGTTCATTAGTTATATTTATCAAGGTATGAATTGGAATTGCAGACGACCCCTCCTTTTCTACACTTGCCGATATGCTTATTATAATTGTTATTTCAAGGTCGGTGCTCCTTAAAATTATTTCATTGTCATTTGTTTGCAAGAGTACACAGCTTAAAATAGGAAGTGTTGACCTGTTTGGAGTCGCCTTGGATAGTTTTTGTATGGCAGTTTGAAGCTCGTTTTTGTTTATAGATATCTTCATGTAAACACCTCTAAATACTTGAAACGAACTTAATATAAAAGAGTGACGGTTTTAAACTAAGTTCTTTGTTAATAAAAATAAACTTTAAAAGTAATTAAATATATAATAGTATTATTATAAAGGTAAATGTGGAAAACATACATATATAAATTAAATATTTTACTAAAATATCAATATATAGTCT
>DPYO01000223.1 GCA_003535775.1 Fidelibacterota bacterium
CCGACATGACGAATCCAGTCCCATTTACGGTATGCCTATCCTCAATGTGGATCAGGCAAAAACTACCTTTGTCTTAAAGCGATCCATGAACCCGGGTTTTGCCGGTATCGGCAACGAACTTTTTGGCTATGATAATAACTATATGGTTTTCGGAGATGCCAAGGCAACTGTTTCTCAATTTGTGGAAACTCTCAAACAGTAATCATATAATTTCTGGAGCCTTTTTTGAATGAAGCCTTTCATATTTATTTATCTTTTTTCAATTCTCATGGCTGGCAATAAGATAGGGAAAAGCGAAACAGCTGTTTTTGGTGCTGGATGTTTCTGGTGCGTTGAAGCTGTATTCCAGCGGTTAGGCGGAGTACAAACTGTAGTTCCGGGTTATGCCGGCGGACATACAGAAAACCCAACCTACGAATCAATCTGTTCAGGAACAACAGGGCATGCTGAAGTTGCAAAAATTACTTTTGATCCGATTGTAATTACATACACTCAACTTTTAGAAATGTTCTGGAAATCTCATGATCCTACAACTTTAAATCGTCAAGGAAATGATATTGGAACACAATACAGGTCTGTTGTTTTTTATCTTGACAAAGAACAAAAACAGGCTGCTGAACTTTCAAAATCAGAAATTGGGAAATCTAATTTATGGGCTGGCCAAATTGTGACAGAAATTGAACAATTAATCCAATTTTATCCTGCAGAAGATTATCATCAGGACTATTATAAATCAAATCCAGACCAAGCTTATTGCAGGTTTGTCATTGAGCCAAAACTGAAAAAACTATTTGATAAATAATTGATACCACTAATGGTAATTATATTTCAGTCAGCTTTATTTCTCCATCATCTATTGTAATATTAATCTTTTCAGTTTCTGGATTTTCAAGCATATGTCTTGATAATTCAGAAAGAATTTCACGCTTGATGAGCCGATTAATTGGCCTGGCTCCGTATTCCCGCTGATACCCGTTCTGTACAAGATATGCTTTCACTGAATCATCACACTCAATTGAAATCTTTTGCAGGGCAATTTTTCTTCGTAATTCCTCCAGCTGCATTTCCACAATTTGCTCGATAATATGTTCGCTCAAATCATCAAAAATGATGATTTCATCAATTCTGTTTAACAATTCCGGTCTCAGAACCGATTTCAATTCAGATTCCTTCAAATTTGAAGTCATGATGATAATTGTATTGGTAAAATTGACTGTCCTCCCTTTTGTATCGGTTAAACGTCCATCATCAAGAATTTGGAGCAGGATGTTTAATACATTGGGATGACTTTTTTCAATTTCATCAAATAAAATGACGGAGTACGGTCTGCGCCTGATCTTTTCAGTTAACTGCCCTCCTTCATCATATCCCACATATCCAGGAGGACTTCCGATCAATTTTGCGATTGAATGTGGTTCCATAAATTCGCTCATGTCAATTCGGACCAATGCCCGGTCATCATCAAACAAACTTTCCGCCAGTGATTTTGCAAGCTCTGTTTTACCCACACCAGTGTTTCCCATAAAAAGAAAAGAACCAATCGGCCTGTGTTCATCACTCACACCCATTTTTGACATTCGTATTACGTCGGATGTAAGCTTTAGAGCTACCTCCTGCCCTTTCACACGGTTCCGTAATTTTGACTCAAGGTTTAAGAGTTTTTCCTTTTCTCCTGAAATTAATTTCGTCACAGGAATTCCGGTCCACTTTGAAACTATTTCTGCGATGTCGTCAGGATCAACTTCAAGTTTAATGAAATGATTATTTTTTATATTTGCACTCATTGTTTCCATCTTTTTTTCAAGTTCCGGGATGTCAGAATATTGTATTTTTGCAGCACCCTGGTAATCCTGATTTCGTTGAGCTATATCCAGGTTATTTTTTGTTTTTTCCAGTTGTTCCTTTAATCCCTGGAATTCCTGAATGTTCAGTTTTTCCTTTTCCCAAACTGCCAGGTCTTTTTCCAACTTTTTGTTGATTTGGTTAATTTCTGATTTCACAACATTGAATCTATCTTTAGACATTGAATCTTTTTCTTTTTTAAGTGCTTCCCGTTCAACTTCCAACTGTAACAGTTTTCTGCGACTAGTATCAATTACCTCAGGAGCAGAATTCATTTCCATTCTCAGTTTAGCAGCGGCTTCATCCATTAAATCAACGGCTTTATCTGGAAGAAAGCGATCCGAAATATAGCGATTGGATAATGTTGCTGCAGCGATCAGGGCTGAATCCTTAATGCGAAGTCCGTGGTGAACTTCATATTTGTCTTTAATACCACGTAAAATAGTAATGGTATCATCACAATTTGGTTCAGCAAGGTATACGTGCTGGAATCGTCTTTCCAATGCCGCATCTTTTTCAATATACTTTTGATATTCGTTTAAAGTCGTCGCCCCAATAACCTTCATTCTTCCCCGCGCAAGTTCAGGCTTGATCATGTTGGATGCATCCATCTGGCCTTCTGCTGCACCCGCGCCGACAATTGTGTGTAGTTCATCAATAAAAACAATAATTTCACCATCAGTTTTGATTACTTCTTTTATGAAATTTTTTAAACGTTCTTCAAATTGACCGCGAAACATGGCGCCTGCCACCATTGCTCCCAGATCAAGAGTCACAAGTTTCTTCCCTTTTAAATTTTCAGGTATATCACCTTCAACAATCCGCTTCGCTAGACCTTCAACCACAGTAGTTTTTCCGGTCCCCGGTTCTCCGATTAAAACCGGATTATTTTTTGTGCGTCTTGATAGAATTTGAATGATTCGGCGGATTTCGTCTTCACGTCCGATTACAGGATCAATTTTACCTTCCTGTGCTAATTGTGTTAAATCTATTCCGTAGGTTTCTAAGGCATTAATACCGTTCTCAGGATTCATTGTTTGTTGCTGGTTCATGATTTCTCCCTTCTTTTAGCATCAATTACACATAAATTGTGCCAAAGTAAAAAATACAAATTTTGGTAACTATCTATGGCAAATTGACATTTTATCTGTCAGAGAATGACAAAAGTTTTGACAAAATGACAGGATATAAAAAAAAGCCCGACAATCAGGTTGAATGATGGGCTTTTTTTTACGATATATTTCGTGCTTTTATTCGCGTATTACCTTGTAAGGCAATCCCCAAAAAGCTGTATGAACATCTTCTTCTGTATCGAACAGTGTACCAAAATCCATTACGTCAAAAAAAGCGCGGAATACGCGATAAGGACGTGGTTGGAACACATAATATCCAGGGCCATGTATACGCCAGATTTTTGTGAAGGTGTTATCATTTTCACCTGCATCAGGTCCAATCCCATCATCATGCATTTTTCGCCTGGCTTTATAATAACGGTGACGCCCGTAGTGCATAACAACCCCTTCTCCACTTTTATAATCAAAAACCGGATCACTATTATTTGTCACACTCACTTCAATCTTAACTGAATCTCCTTTATAGAAAGTGGGGATTGAATCTCTTTGTATCCATCTTGTTTCTGCCTCATCACTTGTTATAACAAACCCTGGCTCCCATGTGTTTTCTGAATTCATGGTAAAGTATTCCAGTTTTGTAATAGCAACTACGTCATCTGTGCTTCCTGTTCCCATTGTAAAGGCATCCACTCTCCAGCGCCTGCCTCTCCAATCAGATACATTACCTTCCACAAACCGCACCATGCGATGGAATTCACTGGTAAATGGTTTCTCAGTTTTATTTGTATCTGCTGTGGCAGTGTCAATGGCGCTACAAATAAAATCTCCAGAGACTGTCCAGGTGATATCAGCTATTGAAAAATCATCTCCATGTGTATACGTAATTGTTTTTGTTTTAGAATTAATCTTACGTCCAAATTTAAAAATATATCCGCTGTCAGGATGAAATACTTCCATCACCTTCCCCAAATTGATTTTTCCTGCCGATTCGAGACTGTCCGCAGTGTATTCATCATCTACCGCATCTCCATCATCAAGTCCTTCAAGCCCTAATGCATCATCATCATCTAGCAGCGATAACAGTTCTGATTCTCTATCTGCATAACTATCCTCTTGATTTTCGCAACCGATAATAATTAAACAAATTACCGTTAATATCAGTGTTGTTTTCTTCATGATATTCACTCCTTTTTGTACTATTTTTAATTCCAAAATCCTTTTTTGCGTCCACGCTTCTCATGGGATCGTTTTTTCTCTTTTCTATATTCTTTCATTTGATCTTTGATTTCCTGTTTTAATCGGCGATCAAATCCAATTAGTTTAGCTCTCTGGGCATTATTCAGAACACCTTCCAGGTCAAGAATGAATTTTTCCTGAAGATCGAGTTTTTTGTTTTCAAGTTCAGCAATTGTTTTCAATTGAGATTTTATCTCTTTATTATTGATTTCATCTCCCCGTTCGATCTTTTCATGCATAGATTCCATTAATTGTTTGTGTTCTTTTTGAATCTCAGCCAATTTTTCCTTATGACTCCGCATTCGGGGAAAAAATTTCTCGGCTTGTTCTTCGGTTAATTTCAAATGTTCTGTGAGCTTCCACACAGTCATCATTTCCATTTTCTCAGAACGCCTGTCTTTCTTTTTATCTTCCTGGGCTATGCTGTTTGAGATGAGCAGCGCACCCATAATTAATAAAATGATATGCTTCATTGTGTTTTCTCCTTGATTTGATTAATAATATCAAAATTCATTTCATCTAAAAATTCTACCGTGGCCCATATATCATCACTGGCATCTACCAGCATAATCGATAAATCTGTTAAATAATTTTCCAATTCTAAATCAACCTCCTGTGTCACTAAGGTTAAGTTATCTTCAAACCATGGATCTGATCCTTTATCA
>DPYO01000020.1:0-952 GCA_003535775.1 Fidelibacterota bacterium
CCGCCATGCTTGAAATGGTCCATTTATGTACAGAGCATCTTCCAATGGAGCAGCCGCGATATTTGATGGGTGTGGGTAAACCTGCTGATCTTGTTAAAACCATAGGTATGGGGGTAGATATGTTTGATTGTGTGATACCTACAAGGAACGGAAGAAACGGTCATGTTTTTACCGAAGATGGTATCATTAATATTAAAAATGGAATGTATAAAAATGATTTTTCTCTCATGGATAAAAAAAGTGATTCTCCTTTTGGTGTACAATTTTCAAAGGCTTATGTGCGCCACTTATTTAATGTAAATGAAATTTTGGGAGTGAGGATTTCCAGTGCTTTGAATATTGCTTTTTATATGAAATTAATGAAAACGATCCGATTAAAAATAGAATGTGGTGAATTTTGTAAATGGTCAAAATCTTTTCTTAAAAAATGGGATGATGAGTAACAAATTAGCCTTGATTGAACTGTGAAAAAGGAATGCATAAATAAAGAGGGTAAATAAATGTCCGCCACTTTAGTAAAAGTTAGAGTAGTGGATACATATGTATTTCGTAAAATTCGAAACGGGTATAAATTCCTCCTGTTAAAACGTGCTGAAACAAAAATATATGAACATCTCTGGCAGGGAGTTGCAGGAAAGATGGAAGAGGGCGAAACTGCTTGGCAGGCTGCAGTCAGAGAATTAAAAGAAGAGACAGGACTGACTCCAATACGGATGTTTATTGCAGATCATGTGAGCACATTTTACGAGCAAAACGGAGACCTTATAAATTTAGTTCCTGTTTTTGGAATTGAAACTGAAACGAAACACATTACGTTGTCAAGTGAACATTCAGAATATAAATGGATGGATTTTGAAGATGCAGAAAGAACCCTGGCATGGAATGGACAGAAAAAGGGTATTCGGACTGTTTATGAAATGCTGATTTCAAATGATGACCGCATGAAGTGGTC
>DPYO01000020.1:1354-2008 GCA_003535775.1 Fidelibacterota bacterium
GATCTTATATCTCTCGAAAGTTTAAAAGGGAAAAAAGTATTGCTTTGGTTTTATCCAAAAGCAAACACACCTGGGTGAACGGCAGAAGGAGAAGGGCTCCGTGATGAGTCCAGAGCATTCCAGAAAAAAAATATAGAGATCATTGGGATGAGCGCAGACCATGTTAAAGCTCAGAAATCCTTTTGTGAGAAAAAGAACTTTCCTTTCGCACTTCTGAGTGACGAATCGAAAGATACAATTAAAGCCTATGGTGCTTGGGGTTTAAAAAAATTTATGGGGAGGGAATATGAAGGAATTTATAGATATTCTTACCTGATTGATGAAAATGGTACTATTGAGAAGGTATATTCAAAAGTAAATACAAAAACACATGCGAAGGATATCCTTTCAGATCTGGACTGATTTTTGCACTGCATAAATTTGAAAGGAGTGTAGGTTTTTCAATCTATAATTAGATATTCATTTTTCCTTTAATAAATATTTTTTGGTTTTTTTTATTATTAAGGTATCCCATCATAACAGAGTGTCCAGATATTTTTAGATGCTGATTATCTTTCTCAACAGCAGTCATATGAACCGGTGAGGAACCTATCGCGAGAACAGCTGTGTTCTCAGGTTTTATATATAGATGGAGTGGGGTTGTGTTTTTTAATT
>DPYO01000020.1:2403-3373 GCA_003535775.1 Fidelibacterota bacterium
GGATTTTTTGAAGTAATACCTGCTCCAGTGTATAATGGAAGAATTGCCTGGAGAACAACCCAGGCTGTGGAATCGGCTTTAAGTTTGATGTAGAAGGAATCTTTTTCAAATAAATCTAGCTTTTTCTGAATACCGTTTGCATTTATCAGCAGGTTGTAATGACTGAGCCGAATGGCTTTTTCGTCTCTCCAATAGATTACTGCCTCTTCCTGGAGGTTGGGTTTAAAAGCTGGTATAAATTGTTCATCAAAAACATTAATTTCCTTTTCCAGGTCTAATTCAGGTGGAACTGTAAAAATTGGTTGGCAGGCTGTTTTTGCTCTTTTGAGATCATTTTGTGCGGTAAGTACAAGGATTGCGCCCATCGTCCAGATACCAAAAGCAATAATTTCCGCAGTTGGAAAGGGAAGGCCAGCCATCATCACTCTGTCTTTTGGATGGACGCCTGAGGCTTTCAGCCAATGGGCGGCTTTCTGAACCCGAATGAAAAAACCCTCATTTGTCATGCTCAAGTCATGATACAGAAGATGATCTTTATATTTTACATTTTGTCCCTCCACGAGTGCATGGAGATTCGGGTATGGTACCATATATTCAATGGGTTCAATATTGCCATAGCATTGAGCGTTATAGATTCGTTTTTCCAGATTTGTTTTGTTCATTATAATATGAGCAAATTTACACGTTGAATTTAGAATAAAACTATCCGAACTTGAAAATCAGAGAACAGCTTCTCAAAGGCAAATTTATTGAAAGACCAAACAGATTTTTAACTGTAGTGGATATGAACGGCTTACTAGTGGAGAGTCATTTGCCGGACCCAGGGCGGCTAAAGGAGTTATTAACCCCGGGAGCGGAACTATATATATCTTCCGTTCCGAAAAATACACATCGAAAAACTCAATATACAACCAGGATGGTTCGGTACAAAGGTACTCTTGTGTCTCTGGTTTCTGCTCTTCCAAATCAA
>DPYO01000172.1 GCA_003535775.1 Fidelibacterota bacterium
CCCAAATATCATAGCTGTTTCTTACCTTCCAGTAATGAAAATTTTAATAAAACCATTTTAAAATGATACTTTATTTAAAGATTCTTTACACATAAAATTTGGAAAGCAAATTGAGGGTTTTTGGTAACATATAACTCGGAAAGATAAGACATCCTTTTCCAAAATGATTTAGGTCTAATGGTAATCCTCGCGCGTTGTCCTCTCAATGCTTTCCAGCCGTTAATTCCGATGATATCAAAACCCATTTGGCGCATTTCATCAATTTCCCATCCTGAAAGATGACGTTGCCATTCATTTCCATCAAATGGTTTCTGTTCTAAAAAACCATTTGGTGTAAAAATTATTACTTTTTTTCTGGCTATTGTTTCCATTTGATCTAGTAGGCATAATCCATCAGTTTTCTCAAGGTGCTCAATGACATCTAAAGCAACCACACAGTCGAAAGAATTCTCTCCAAAATATTTAGCTGCCGATAAAATATCGATTTTATAATACTCATGATGTAATAGATTTTCTCGACCAATATTTAGACTAGGGGAAAAAAGATCAACTCCCACGGTTCGTTTTAATTTTTTCTTAAAATATCTAATATCTGAATGAGACCCGCATCCTAAATCAAGTACGCTATTTACATGGCCAATAAGTGCCTTCTCTAATTCCCATCTCGGTTGGTCAATTAATTTCCCGAAAATGAAGCTGTCAATTTTTTCTTTTAAGGTGTGTTTTTTAGATTGATTCAAAATATAATTTTATCTTTTTTCAGAATCATTCTGCTGGTTTATCAATTAATTATTTCATTCCACTTTGGTTTAGGTTTTATTAAAAATTTTAACACCATAAAAGGGAACAGCACTAACTCTCGGACAATATAGAAATACTTGGATAATTTATCACCAAACCAGCGTTGCCAGAACACATCCTCAAAGCTAGAATTCTTAATAAACATTTGAGCAGATTGATGAAATCCATACAGCATAAAGATAAAGTACAATCCGTAGAATCGGAGAGGAAAAAAATCACCAATCACCCAATGGTAATACTGCATACGGTGAACCAGAAGATTATGTAGCGGTATTATTCGCACCCCAACTCCACCCGGCATATCAAATTTTCGCAAAACTATTGGTTGGGGATCAAACATAAGGTATTCCCCAAGCTTTTTTTTCTTTTGGAATTTGAAATAAAGAGAGTGTTCCTCTCCCAAACCTTGTATATAAGGATACCACCCACCCAGGTTGAGGATACAGGATTTTCTAATAGAGCAATTGTTTCCATGAAGCCACTCAACCGGTTTTTTAACAGTGTTAATTCCGGTGAATACTCTTCCCCTGCCCATGAATGAGATTGTTAAACAACGCTCATAAGCATGATCCACTCCCCACTTTATATTATTATATCTAGAAACTTCATTCAATTGGTGTATATGTCTCCCACTTACGCCAATGCAAAGGGGATCAATATAATTTTTTGCGTGCTCTGCTATCCAATTATCTCCCACAGGTATATCATCATCATCTACAAAGAGTACTACTTCACCTTTACAATGAGAGACGCCTACATTCCTAGCGCCAGATGGGCCTAGGGGATGGGATCGGATAACATTTATTTTACCGTTATACTTTTCAATGATTTTTCTATGTTTATCCCAATGATCATCAGCGCTCTGCTCTAATACTACTATTTCATATTTATCATAGGTTTGATTCAAACATACTTCAAGAATTTTAGATACATAAGGTAACCTATTGTATGACCGGATAAGTACCGACATGAAGGGGTGAGATAAAGAAGCTTCAGTCATCTAATTAATCTAATCTTAAACTTCACCAATCTTTGAAAATTGACCATTAAGGAGCTGTAATTTAGTTAGGAAATTTGATCCGCTTATGAAAATCGGTAAACCTGATTGAATAGTTGGTAGATCTTTAAACTTTGTTTGATTTAACGGGTATATTTACACTACTAAATTTTTCAATGGATTCTGGTGTATCTACATCCATCCAAAAGGAATTACCTATGTCCACCCCTCCCATTTTCCCCTCAGTAATTAACACGTTACAGCCATCTGAAAGACCACAACCACCCTTTTTTTTAGCTTTCTCTAAAGCATCGAAGAATTGATAGTTGCATTTGAAAACTCCACAATCAATTGCGTTAAATAATTTCAAGGACTTAGACATTGAAGTAATTTTTGTTCGATTATTTTCACTCACAGATACTTTCATTGCATCATCAATATCAAAAACATCGTTAACCTTGAAATCAAGCCCTACAAGTGCACTGTATGTCCCAAGTTCCGATTGAGCAATTTTTGAAAATAAATCGACATCATAAACATGATCACTCATGGATATCATGAATGACTTACCATTTGGAATCAAAGGTTTTCCCGCAAAAACACTAATGCCGTTAGCTTTGTCCCAATCAGGGTTATAAACCAAATCAACCTTCACTCCAAGGTCACAATTTTTGATGTAAGTTTCCAAGTATTCATGCCGGTAACCAGTGATAACTACGAAATGGTTAATCCCCGCAAAACAAGCATTTTCAATAATTTGGTCTAAGATTGTCTTCCCATTTACCTTTAAAAGTGTTTTGGGGCTGCCTTCAGTTACAGTCCGAAGTCGACTGCCCTTACCTGCGGCAATGATGATCAATTTCATAAAGGATTATTCGGTGTAATAGTCTAAACCAAAATGTGTAATCAATTCTTCATCCATCAGATGCCGATGGGTTTAGCAACCCCCTGTTTAATGGCTTCTACCCCGGCAATGAATATACTGGCTACTGCTCCCATACCCGGTATTAATACACCAAGTTTTCCTTGAGGTTTTAATAA
>DPYO01000169.1:0-1844 GCA_003535775.1 Fidelibacterota bacterium
AATATAAAATTTCTGTGTTTTCTGGCAATAATTAGAGCTGGTTTCATTTTCTGTAAACGGAAATTCTGTTTTTTAGGATTGAATACTTCCCCATAGCGTTCACATTCCACAATCCTTGCTTTTGAAAAACGACTGAGGATACTTTCAGTCCTGGGATGGCTTCGAATTTCTGATTCTATATAAATAGTTTCAATCATGTCCCATCCGAACTGGAGTATTCTGCAATTGAGCCTCAAGTGTTTGAATGACATTTCTACTATTCTTACAGTCAGATAATAAAACATCTAAAACATTTTTTTCTGGCTGGATCAATGACCACTTCTGAAGGAGATTTTTCAATTGATGGGTTTGAGTGACAGTAAAATGCCAGAGGGAAAGGCACTCTTGAAAAAATGGAGGATCTGAAGTTCTTTCTTGTTCCTTCATTGATAAAAACTGAAGTTTTCTTACCAACTCTTTTATGATTGATAGATTCCTGCTGATTAATTTATCAACCATAGCTGCGGTAATTTTACCGGCAGGAGACTGCGAATTATCAGAAATTATTTTCATGCAGTGAACCATTTCCCTTGTTGAATAGGATTCCGCAGAAGAATAAAATCCGGATGCTTCCATCTCTACAACATTATCGTCTGGATAATTAAAGTCAGGTTTTTCGACTGTTTTAACTGATGCCGTTAAACATGGCGGATCAAATACCAGTTGGGGAAACCATGCTTTTCCAGTTTGAGAATCAGTAATCTTGTGCGCTAAAATGGCTTTTGCCAGTGGCAAATTATCGTGACCGCCAATTCCTATATTTAACCACGACGCTGTACCCATATCTGCTTCCGAAGCTAAAGCAAGGTGTTTTGTTGCCCTTGAGGAAGCAGATGATCCAATACCTGAAATAATAAGCCAAATCGAATGGTTTTGATTAGAATAGATTTTGAATAAGGTGGAATCACTTTTACTGAGATTAAAATGAGTGATTATTGGTTTTGCTTCACAGAAGAGAGCAACCACAAAATTTATTTTCCCTATCACTGTAAAAATGTAGAGTATTGTTCTTTAAATTTTTTGACTTCCTTTATTTTACCTCGTTTTTGTGCACCCTGAATAAAAATATATATTTTTTCCATCAGCATTTTTTTCGCTGCATTTTCATCCAAATCTGAAAGTACTCTTGAAGATATGATTTTCTCCAGGGACTTAATTCGGAATCGGTCCATACCCCAGTATTTTTTGGAAAGCTGATCCTCATGCCCCCCATATTTGATAAGAAACGGTTTCTCGATATACAACACTGGATTCCGTGCAGTAATGCGGAGCCACAAATCGTAATCTTCACACACGGGAAGAGAGTAATCAAATAATCCGATCTCTTTAAAAATACTTTTGTGAATTATCACACTAGATGGAGAAATACAACACAATGGCAAACACTTTTGAAAAATCCATCCGCCAAATTTTCCGTGTTTCTTTTTAGGATTAACCCTTTTTCCATTCCGAATCCAGATTTCGTTTGTATGACATATTTTTATTTCGGGATTTTTATAAAGCGCTTTCATCTGGATTTCTAGTTTTTTGGGGAGCCATTCATCATCTGAATCAAGAAATGCAATCCAGTCGCCAGATGCACGTTTTATTCCCGCATTTCTAGCACTGCTAACACCAGTATTTTGTTGCTGAATAAACACAATCTCCGAATACTCTGAAGTCATCAAATCTGAGGTTTCATCGGTGGACCCATCATCCACAACGATAATTTCCTTTGGTGAGTAGGATTGACATAAAATTGAATCAAGAGCCCTGGGAAGCCGATGGGCGCGATTGTACGTAGGAACAATGACGGAGATCATTGT
>DPYO01000169.1:2222-8905 GCA_003535775.1 Fidelibacterota bacterium
TTTTCAAGACTATTTTGATAAGAAAAGGTTTTACTGTCTTTTTCACCTATCCACATATTTTTAAATAGTAATATTAAAGTAAACTAATGTTATGAATGTAAGTTTAAGGATACTTTTAAACCTTCCTTCTTTTCTTTTTTGTAATAAATTTAAAAGTAATTTTAGTAAGTGAAAAAACAAAGCTATATCGAACCTGAATATATCCAAATCCCCGAAGACAGTTTTCTTATGGGAAGTAAAAACGGTTCATCAAATGAAGCGCCTATCCATACTATTTGGATTGATTCTTTTGCAATTGGTAAATATCCGGTAACAAACAGAGAGTATGCATTGTTCATAAAAATGAAAGCATATCCTCCTCCTCCATTTTGGAATAAATCAAATTTTTCAACCCCGGATCATCCTGTGGTTGGTACCAGTTGGTACGATGCAATCACATATTGTAATTGGTTAAAAGAGTTAACGGGAAAACCTTACCGTTTACCAACTGAAGCAGAAAGGGAAAAAGCGGCAAGAGGCGGTGTGAAAGGATGTGAATATTCCTGGGGAAACAAACTCCCTGGGAACCATTTGGGAGGACGAAATGCTTATCTTACCATCAAGGGAACTGAAGGAAAAAATGGTTATAACCTTTACAATATGTCAGAGGGTATCCATGAATGGTGCGCAGATTGGTATGATCCAAATTACTATGATATTTCTCCAAACCGAAATCCCCATGGTCCCAAGCGTGGTGCCCGCCGTGTGGCAAGAGGAGGATCATGGCGGCACCTAATCCGCTTCACGCGTTGTGCCGAACGAAGCAGTCTTGCTCCTGAAAAACAGTTCAGTGATTTCGGTTTTCGCTGTGCAATGAACATTTATTAAATATCAACAGAACCAGTTGTTTTCTTCACAATGATTGTGGACATCTAATTTTATGGGTTTTAAATGGATTTGTTGACTATAAATAAAAAAACTAGCTAATACTTCAATAGATCCTCCAACAAAAGTAATTCCTGCTGTCATATAGGCATCTTTTTAAATTGCCGAAACAAATTTAATCATATGAATAACGCTATGAAATTGAAGATCCTACCTTTGGAAATCTAAAAAATATTTTAATACCGCTATATTCAATGTTAATTAAAATTTCTCATTATATTTATGCTAAGTTTCTAACTCATACTAGAGAGAATGAATTGTCCCGAATCATAAAAAAAATACAAATATTATTCCTCATTGGTATAATTTTCATTTCAGGTTCAGTCTCTCAAATTCAAACCAGAAAAATCGCAGACGGATTTGATAAACCCATTTATGCAGTTTCTCATCCAACAGATCACAAAATGATAATCGTGGTTGAGCAAAAAGGCGTCATTCAAATCATAAATAATAAAACTGTATTAAAACTTCCGTTTTTGGATATTCAAGACAGGGTTCATTATCCATTATTTCCGGGTGATGAAATGGGTTTATTGGGTTTCGCTTTTCACCCTGAATTTTCAATAAATGGATTCTGTTTTATTAATTATGTAGATAAGAATGATTATTCTATCATTTCACGATTCAAAGCAGACAGTCTCACTATTAATCCGAGCTCAGAAAAAATATTGCTAAAATTGAAACAACCTTATTCCAACCATAATGGAGGGGGCATTGCTTTTGGGCCAGACGGTTATTTGTATATTGGATTTGGTGATGGAGGATCAGCTGGTGATCCTGAAACCAATGCTCAAAATCTTAATAATTTTTTGGGGAAAATTCTCCGGATCGATGTGAACACCAATCCAGATCAATATACAATTCCACAAAATAATCCGTTTATCGGTAAGAAAAATGTAAAGGAAGAAATATTTTGTTACGGATTACGAAATCCTTGGCGTTTTTCCTTTGATTCGCTGACTGGTAATTTATTTATCGGGGACGTTGGGCAAAATAACTGGGAAGAGATTGATGTCATTCTGGCAAATAAAATGGGTGGGCAAAATTTTGGCTGGAATATAATGGAGGGATTCCATTGTTATCCTGAAGAAATCGAATGCAATAATACAAATCTTATTGAGCCAATTTGGGAATATCCAAATAATGCCAATTACTTGAAAACTCTGGCTGGAATAAAACAAAATAAAATGGATGGATGTTCTATTACAGGTGGATATGTCTATCGCGGGAATAAAATTCCCGAATTCTACGGACGATACATTTTTGGTGACTATTGCACTGGTAAAGTCTGGAGTTTTATCTATGAAAATGGTGAAACTAAAAATATAAAAAATCACACCCCTGAGATTTTAAATAGTATGAACAAAAATAGTTTTTATTTATCCTCATTTGGTAAAACAAATGAGGGTGAACTATTCATTGTTGATTATAACGGAGGAATCTATATAATAACATCATTATAGAACTTTTTCTGGAATTCTCAACAAGAAAACCCAGTGATTCTTTTGTTTCATTCTTGAGAATTCTTTGATTATGTTTCCGTGTCAATTTTGCAATTAACATATTTATAAAGGATTGAACTTTATGTCAACATTCATAATGTTCGGGAAATATACTGCAGAGGGGTTCACCAATATGTCCCAAGAACGGACGGAGAAAATTGTAGAAATCATTAAAAAACGTAATGGTAATATTCTCAAGATGTTTGCAATTTTAGGTGAATATGATCTTTTGTTCTTGGTAGATTTTCAAAACACAAAAACTGCTATGCAGACTTCGGTTGAAATTTCACACTACTCTGGAATAAGCTTTTCTACTTCACCTGCGCTACCTGTGGAAATGTTTGACGAACTCATGGGAGGAGGCTTCTTTTCTGACTGGGAATCCCCTCAGAGCTAATTTATTCTAAACAAATTCCTTAAAAAATATACTTTAAAATATTCAACCTTAAATAGGAAGTGGATGGAGGGTAAATAGTGCAAAATATCGATTATAAAAAAAGAAGCCAGGAAATTAAACATCAACTCCTCTTCTTATCATTTATGAATTTTACTATATGGTTGCAGTAAACGAATTTGTACGCCGGCAGGTAAAAAGATCAGGAAAAACCTATTCATCGAATCTATCATTTGAAGAAATTGCCCTTCATGCAGAAGAGAGGTTAAGTAATAATCATTTCAGGCAAGGATACAGGGATGGAGTCATATTAGTTGAAGTATCCCCAAAACTTGTACATCATTTTATATGTCCGCTGGTAAAGATTGATGAAAACACAAAACTCATAACTAAAAGAGTAAAACGGAGAGAAAGGGAAAACCCTTATTTACGTATTCGCGCTTTAAATGGTACACCTCTGCCAGCAGGAAAGGTGGAGCTGGTATTATATCGTCACGATGTTTTAAAAGAAAACAATGAACAGAGTACAACTGAAGAATGGGAACTAATCAGTATAAATGCTATTCCTGAAGGAATTGATAAATTACCAATGGGACCGATAACTATGATGCGAAATCAAATGGAGCTGCTCGGGGGAACAAAGGGACAATATACATCAAAAGATTGGGCTGAATCGGTAGGGTTTTGGCAAAATTATGCTGTTCTTTCTCCCGATAAATCCCCTGAAAACTAACCTTTTTTAAATTTGTTCAGAGCCCTCATTTTCTCGCCTTTTTTTAAACTGATTTGTATTTGATTAAGGAGTGGTAATTCTTTATTGCAACGAATGAATTGTTTGATAAAAGGAAACCATGGAAAACCTGGAAATAATACGTTCGAATTATTTTATATCCAACAGTCTTTAAACGGGCTTCATGAGAAGGGGTCTACTGGGGGCTGCATCACATTGGAAACGGGGCAGCTGGATTTCCAGAAAATAAAAACCATCTTCAATATCATCTGAAATATATGCCAGTTCTGTAACTGTTCGATGTGAATTGGAGTCCAGATCACCCTTCAGGTTTTTTCCGTTACCCCAGAAAATTCGGTGATTACCCAAAATGCCATCGTCTTCCATCCGATCCAGACTGGGAATATCTACTACCAGATGCTGAATTTCTTGATTTGAAAGGAAAGCAATAGAATCGTGGGTGAAAAAAATCGGTACCTGTTCTGTATAGCGATAAAATTGTTTTTCTGCAGGATTGGGTAGGGTCCGGATTATAATGGATAACGGGCGGTAATCCTGAAACTGTTGAAATGCCTTTTCAAGAGATTCCCTGTTAATAACCTGCTCATCTTCTTGAACAACAACATGATAGTTGTCCGGACAGGCCGAAAAAAGAATGGGTTGCACCGTTATAAGTACCGCCGGAAAGAAAAGGTCCTCTATACATTCTGTCACTGAATTATTTTGTTCCAACAAATGTCCCACACCTTCTGTATGAGTACCCGTACAGTGGATATTCATACTGATTTCTGGTACATTGCATCCTGCTCCATCCACAACTGAGTAAGTTTTTTTACCTAATTTTAATGGTACTAACCTTCCTGGATTCACATCATAATAATTGGGCTGGGGCCCATTAAAATGATAGGGGATGGACAAATCTACAAAGCGGGATGTATCAAGGGTGTAAACTTTCCTTTGATGCTGTAGTGATACAATCATACCAAGGGGGACAACTTTTCTTTGATCATAGATTCAGCCGCGGTTAGGTCCGGTTTCTTAAGATCAAGCTTAGAAATAATTTCTTTCTGAATAGCACCCCGCCTATAGACCTCCGAATAGGGGATGGAGGTAAAACTCACCATATTGTATCGGGGAATAAATCGGTCAGGAAATCGTTCCATCAGTATGTTGGCTATTTCTTTTTGTTGTTTAAACTCTTTTCGGCTTACCAAATCCCGCATTTCCACATAGTTTTCTATGGCCATTTTAGCAATGGCATCACAATCTGATTTCCGGACAGAACTATATTTTTTACACACCCCCTCCCAGTTTCCCTGGGCTTCATCCAAACATTGCATGAGGACTTCACAGTCTTCAAATGACGCATTCATGCCCTGCCCAAAGAAGGGTACAACCGCATGAGCCGCGTCACCTATCAGGCAGTACTGATTATTATACTGCCACTCATCGGTATAAACTGTTGCCAGTTTTCCTGTAGGATTGTCAAAAAAAGTATTGGGAAAGTTTTCTAAAAGGGGTTGGACATCTTCAAAATAGGTATGAAAAAATTCTGTTATCAATTCTGGTGTTCCCAGAGATTCAAAGCTCCTTTTACCTTCAGCCGGTAAAAATAGTGTGCAGGTAAATGATTTATCCGTATTGGGCAGGGCAATAAGCATGAATTCACCCCGGGGCCAGATATGCAGAGCACTAGAATCTAATTGAAACTCGCCATTTTTACCGGGTGCAATATGAAGTTCCTTGTAATCATGGCCCAATGGATCCACACAGGAGGGTGACAATACTTTCTCATCAATATAATTTCGGATGACTGAGCCTGCTCCATCGGCTCCAAAAACGTGATCTGTAACCGGAGCCCGGTTTCCATTTTCAAAAACCAGTTCATTTGTATCCCCATCTATTTCTAATAACGAATGATCAAAATAAATCTGTACTTTTCCTGATGCTTCAGCCTTGGTCATAAGAATTTTATTTAATTCTCCCCTAGATACAGAATTGATATGCTCATAAGGATGAATACTATAAGGCTGGAATTCAATATCTCCACTAGAGAGATGAACCATCCGACCCTTCATGGGAATGAGCAGGGGATCTATTTTATCAAAAACATCTGCAGACTTAATGGCCTTGATTCCTCTGTGAGAAAGAGCCAGATTAATAGATCGGCCTACAGGAATATTTTCTACCCGAAGATCCGGACGTTTTTCATATAGCTGTACAGGATATCCCCGTTGGCTCAGGTAAATAGCCAGAAGTGGACCTGCCAAACCAGAACCAATGATTATTTTCATATCATGATCCATTAAGTATCTCTTTCAAAATATGGACAAATTGATGACAGTCATCAAAGGAATTGTACAAAGGTACAGGTGCTACCCGGAGCACATCTGGATCCCTCAAGTCGCAAACTGCCCCTTTTTTATGGAGAATATCTATGATATTGGAAATTGGGTTTTTCAGCCTTATGGACAGCTGACATCCCCGGTTCCTCACAGATACAGGAGTAATAATCGTAATATGATCTTTCAATTCAGATTTTAGCAGTAATTCCAGATAGGATGTAAGTTTTTCACTTTTTTTCCTGAGACTTTCTATCCCCGCTTCATGGAATATTTCCAGACTAGCCAATAATGAAGCCATTGAAAAAATAGGTGGATTTGAGAGCTGCCAAGCTTCTGCAGTAGCTGTTGGTACAAACTTATCATGCATCTGAAAGCGGGTTGATTTATCATGTCCCCACCAACCTTCAAAACGGGGGATATCTGATTTACCCAGATGGCGTTCATGGATGAAAACTCCAGAAGGGGCTCCAGGGCCACCATTCAAATATTTATAACCACACCAAGCCGCAAAATCCACGCCCCAATCATGTAATTTAAGATGGAGATTTCCTGCACCATGGGCCAAATCAAACCCAACTAAACATCCGTACTTATGAGCTTTCTTGGTAATGGCTTTCATATCAAAGGCTTGCCCAGTATAATAATTCACACCTCCAATAAGCACCAGTGCAATTTCATGCCCATGATGGTGGAAGCAGTCCAAAATCCACTCGGTGGTAATTGTATCCCCCTGATCAGGATTGAGTATTATTAAACCCTCTTTAGGATGATTTCCATGAATTTTCAGC
>DPYO01000169.1:9309-12978 GCA_003535775.1 Fidelibacterota bacterium
TAAAAGGAAGTCATGAGTAAATGCAGGTTCACAGTTAATGAGTTCATCACCACCACTTCTCTGTCTAGTGCCCCCACCAGTTTAGCGGAGTAATGGGTCAGCAACTCATGATAGGTCAGCCAGGGACGTTTGGAATTTAAATGCCCCCCCACTCCAAGCTTTTTCCAAGCCTCTAATTCTTCCTTAATATATTGATCAGAAGTATCAGGCTGTAATCCCAATGAATTGCCGCAAAAATAAATAAATGGTTTCCCAGTTTTAGTTTCAGGAAAATGAAATCTCCCTCTGAAGTGAGCCAGCGGATCTTTTTGATCCTGCTCCAGGGCAAAGTCCAAATCGATATCCTTAATTACCGGTGAATTCACTTTCGTCCAATCCCAGCCACTCCAGTGCGGTACCGGCCAATAATCTCTGCTTTGTGGAATCGGGTAAGTCCATGCCTTCAATCAGCTTGCCAGGATGATGTTCACCCAATGGAAAGGGGTAATCGGAACCCAGGGCAATTTGATTTTCCCCCAATGTGTCAATCAGAAAGGACATCGCTTTTTCATCATGTACTAGTGAATCCACATAGATATTCTCCAGATAGGATGAGGGCAATCTTTCATTGTCAATTGCACAGAGGTCCGGGCGAACATTAAAGCCATGTTCAATGCGGCCAATAGTAAATGGGAAAGCACCGCCGCCGTGAGCAAAGGCAATTTTAAGTGCCGGATACTTATCCAAAATTCCACCAAATATTATTGAGCAAATAGCCCGTGATGTTTCTGCAGGCATCCCCACCAGCCAAGGCAACCAATATTTTTTCATATCAAATTGCCCCATCATTTCCCAGGGGTGAACAAATATTGAACAGCCAATTTTTTCTGCATGTTTAAATATGGAGTGAAATGCTTCTTCCGAAAGATTCTTACCATTTACATTTGATCCGATTTCAATTCCAGGAAATTTCAGCTCATTCACACAACGATCCATTTCTTCAATAGCCAGGTCGGTATTTTGCATAGGAATGGTTCCCAACCCCAGAAAATATTCTGGATTTTCCTGGACTATATGGGAAATATGATCATTAAGAAATTGAGAAAGTTTCAAACATTCTGCGTCATCTGCCCAATATGAAAATAATACGGGAATGGTAGATAAGACCTGCATATCTACATCGGTTTTATTGCAGTCTTTGATGCGCTCAGGGGCATGCCAGCAATTGCAGCCTACTTTCCTAAAGGACTGTTGATCTTTTTTCAGTATGGCATTTTGCTCATCTAATTTATCTAACTGCAGGAAACGGGGATCCGAAAACGTTTCGGTCAGTTTATTCAGATTTCCTGGGAGGATATGGGTATGAATGTCAATTTTAAACAAATTCAGGGTTTTTCCAAGTAAGCGTTACATTCTTTGCAGGTCCGACTATCTTCATCTTCCCAAAAAGCCTCAAATAAAGGCGGCAACTGAGCTACAATATCTGTCAGGGAAATATACTTTTCATACAAGAGAGCATTGCATTCGTCACAATACCACTGAAATCCATCCAGTTCGTCAGCATGACGCTTTCGCTCTACAACCAGGCCCACAGTGTCTTCAAATCTCTGTGGTGAATGTGGTATTTTGGGTGGCAGCAGGAAAATTTCGCCTTCCTTAATGTGAATATCTTCCAGTTTTCCTGATTTCATAATGCGCAAGACCATATTACCCTTTAGTTGGTAGAAAAATTCTTCGCCTTCATCAATATGATAATCTTTTCGTGTATTAGGTCCGCCCACCACCATTATGATGAGTTCTGTATCTTTGTAAACCACCTTGTTCCCAACGGGTGGTTTGAGCAGATGGCGGTTCTCTTCAATCCAGTTTTTAAAGTCAATTGGCGGTAGCACTAATGATTCCTTTTAACCCAACAAGACATAAAAATTTTATCGTTGATTACTGGTTCTTAGATGGTTGCAATACATTTAAGTTCAATTGCTATTGGAGTAGGCAAGGACTTGATCTCTATTGTCGTCCGGCACGGTTGATTGGTCTTGAAATATTCACCGTAAAGCCGGTTAAAAATTGGAAAATCAACCTTCATATTTGTAAGAAGTATGGTTACATCCACCAGTTGGTTCCAACTTGACCCTGCATCTTCCAAAATTGACCTGACATTTTTAAAAACTGAATGGCACTGGACCTCAATATCATAGGATATAATTCCCCCGCTCCCATCCAACTCAACGCCGGGGATTTCTTTTTTACCTCGTTCTCGTGGTCCCACTCCGGATAAAAAGAGAAAATTACCAACTTTTCGGGCATGGGGGTATAAGCCTACTGGTTCTGGTGCATTCTTGCTTTCAATTTTATCTAAATTCATATTTTAATACACACATTTTTTGATTCTGTAAAAAACTGAAGCGAGTTAAATCCTCCTTCTCTTCCGATTCCTGAACTTTTCATTCCACCAAAAGGAATTCGCAAATCCCTGAGCAACCAAGTATTGACCCAAACTATTCCAGAATCAATAGCGGAAGCGACCCGGTGAGCCCGACTCACATCTGAAGTAAATATGCTGGCTGAAAGTCCATAGCGTGTGGAATTAGCCATACTGATGACATCTTCTTCTGACTTAAAAGGAATCATGGAAACTACAGGCCCAAAGATTTCCTCATGATTCGTTTGACAGTCTGCCGGGAGTCCTTCTATAATGGTGGGTTCAATATAATAGCCGTTTTTCAGTTCTCCATCTAACTGAAGACGTTTTCCTCCCGTTAAGACTTTTCCGCCTTCATCCCTGGCCTGTTCAATCTTAGATAAGATTTTTTCCATATGCTGCTTTGACACTATAGCTCCCAGATTACTTGAGTTATCCCGGGGATCGCCAACCACCAAGTTTCTGGTTTTTTCAAGGAAGTCAGATTTAAACTTATCGTAAATATCTTCCTGGACAAAAAGACGTGAACCACAGAGGCAAATCTGTCCCTGATTTGAAAAGGATGCTTTCACTGCCATCTCCACAGCGTTATCAAATTCTGCATCAGAAAAGATAATATTTGGGTTCTTTCCGCCCATTTCCAGGGATAGCTTTTTAAATAAAGGTGCTGTGGCACTGGCAATTTTTCCACCGGTTTCTGTACCTCCTGTGAATGAAATTATCGGTACATCCGGATGTCGTGTTAGGGGGTCTCCTACTTTTTCGCCAGTTCCATGAACGATATTTAATATTCCTTTTGGTAAGCCGGCTTTTTGGCAAATTTTGCTGAAAATAAACGCTGTCATGGGGGTTACTTCCGATGGTTTTGCCACAACAGTATTTCCAGCAGCTAATGCCGGCGCAACCTTCCAGGTTAAAAGATACAGTGGAAGATTCCAGGGAGAGATACAGCCGGCAACACCAATTGGCTGTCGTAACGTATAGTTTAGAGCCTGTCCATCCATTTCATGAATTTCTGAATTAAAATGGAGAATAGCTGTTGCAAAAAATCTGAAGTTCTCGGGTGCACGAGGTATGTCAACCGCCTGGGCAAGCCATTTCGGCTTTCCGTTATCCTTGCTTTCCGCAGCAATGAGTTCATCACTATGTTTTTCAATTTCATCAGCCAGCTTCATAAGGATATCTGACCGTTCCCGCTTCGGTGTTCTACTCCACGATTTAAACGCTTGTTGCGCAGCTTCTACAGCTTGATTCACATCGTTTTTATC
>DPYO01000169.1:13356-14640 GCA_003535775.1 Fidelibacterota bacterium
TATTTTCCGGAAGCTGGAGGAACTAATTCACCATTTATATAATTCATTATTTTCAGCATTGCTAAATAGGATTTATCTCCAGTTTTAAGTCAATATTCTTCACTTTTGTAGTAAGCGATCCAACGGAAGCAGCATGAATGCCCGTTTCTGCATAAGCACCAATCGTATCTAAATGAATTCCCCCGGAAGCTTCCACAAAAACATCCGTACCATTCGAATGTTCATTCACTATCTTTAACGCTTTCTTCACCATTTCCGGCGACATGTTATCTAATAAAAATCCATCAACATTCAAATCTAGACCCTGCTCTAATTGTTTAAGAGTATCTACCTCCAATTCGATTGGGATTCCCGGATTTGAATCCTGGATTTTTTTAACCGCTGGCTCCAATCCTCCGGCAGAAATGATGTGATTATCTTTTATCAATACTGCAGTACTCAAATCCAATCGATGATTATAACCACCGCCAATCGCCACAGCAAATTTTTCAAACATTCTTAACCCTGGAGTCATCTTTCTTGTATCCAACACTTTGAAATTATAGTTTTGGGTTCGTTCTACATACTGTCGGGTTTTTGTCGAAATTCCGAAAAGTCTTTGCAGTAAATTCAATACAACTCTCTCACGTTTCAGTATTGTTCGTGCTGAACCACAAATTTTTGCTAAAACTTCATTTGCTTTTCCTATGCCACCATCCATAATAAAGGATTGTATAATTATATCTTTTGGAAAACAATGGGGTAGGATTGACAAACCGGCGGCCACACATTCTTCCTCCGCAATCAGTACAGCTTCCATTTTCATGGACGTATCTGCTGAATAATTTGTGGTAATATCATCTTCGCTGCCATCTTCTTGCAAAAACGACTTTATTTTTTCCCGTACGTATTGACCATCAAGATTTGTTAATCTTGAAAACTGAATTTTATTTCTTTTAACCTTCATTCTATCAATCACAGACATGATAATCTTCCACCATCTACAGGGAGGTTAATCCCGTTTATGTAAGATGCAAAGGGGGAAGCCAAAAATATAATAGCATTTGCTATTTCCTCAGGTTCACAGATTCTACCAGCTGGAATCATCTGGACCCATTCTTCTTTTATTTTTTCCGGACTCGTATTTTTTTCTTTAGCTATGTGTTGAAATAGCGAAGTCAAGCGGCCAGTATTGGTTGCACCGGGAAGAATGTTATTTACAGTGATCCCAAAAGGAGCTACTTCATTGGACAAGGTTTTTGCCCAGGATGCTACTGCTCCGCGAATTGTATTTGAAACTCCCAA
>DPYO01000051.1:0-7171 GCA_003535775.1 Fidelibacterota bacterium
CCAGCTCGGCAGGCGGCCCTTGGAGCGGGATTACCTAATTCTGTGGAATGCCTCACCATAAATAAAATGTGTGGTTCCGGATTAAAAGCTGTAATGCTTGCATCTCAGGCAATCCAAAGCGGGGATGCAAACGTGATCGTAGCTGGGGGAATGGAAAATATGTCCCAAGCACCCTATCTCCTTTCAAAAGCTCGAAAGGGTTACCGAATGGGCCACGGGGAAATTATTGATAGCATGATCCAAGACGGCCTTTGGGATGTGTACAATGACATGCACATGGGAAATTGTGCAGAACTTTGTGCCAGAGAAAGAAATTATTCCCGGGAAGTTCAGGATGCTGTAGCAATTAAGTCCTATACTCGGGCTCAACACGCACAGGAGAAAGGATTATTCGAAAAAGAAATCGTACCAGTTAAAATTTCCCAGAAAAAAGGAGAAATAGTTTTAGTCAAAGAGGATGAAGAACCGGGCAGAGCCAGATTTGAAAAAATTTCTACTCTGCGTCCTGCATTTGAAAAAAAAGGTACCGTTACCGCAGCCAATGCTTCTAAAATCAGCGACGGGGCTGCAGCATTGCTGGTTACAAATTTAAGTACAGTAAAAGAATTGGGTATATCTCCCAATGTAAGGATTCTTGCCCAGGCTACCGCAGCTCAAGCGCCTGAGTGGTTTACAACGGCACCAGTGAAAGCAATTGGAAAAGTTTTACAAAAAGCAGAAATGGAAGCCAAGGACATAGACTTATGGGAGATTAATGAAGCCTTTGCACCGGTGACAATGGCAGCCGTAGATGAATTTCAACTTGATTGGGAAAAAGTAAATGTCCATGGGGGAGCTATTGCCCTCGGGCATCCAATCGGTGCTTCGGGCGCCCGTATTTTGGTGACCTTGATTCATGCTATGAATATAAGAAAAGCAAAAATTGGGCTGGCTACCTTGTGTATTGGTGGAGGTGAAGCATCAGCATTGATTGTAGAGCGGATAGAATGAAAAAAATCGGGGTGATTGGTGCTGGAACTATGGGAACCGGAATTGCTCATGTTAGCGCCCTGTCAGGTTTCGATGTCACCCTAGTTGACATCGAACAAAATCTGCTTGAACACAGTCTAACTTCTATTAAAAAAGGCCTAAAACGGCAAGTAGATAAGGGAAAGATCTCTCAAGAGGAAATGAATACTGCTTTAGGTCGAATTCAGACTATAACAGAAATGAAATCATTGTCATCTGAAGATATTGTTATCGAAGCTGCGACTGAAAACAAAGAGGTCAAAATATCTATTTTCAGCGAGTTGGATACTTTCTGTCCGGAAAAGACGATCTTAGCTTCGAACACTTCCTCCATATCTATCTCACTTATTGCTTCAGCTACCAATCGTCCTGAAAAAGTAATTGGAATGCATTTCATGAATCCGGTATCTATCATGAAACTCGTAGAAATTATTCGGGGAAAGTTGACCTCAGACGAAACAACGAAAAAAGTCAAAAATCTTGTTGAAGTGTTAAATAAAATTCCTGTTGAATGCAATGATTCTTCTGGATTTGTCTCTAACAGAATTCTGATGCCCATGATCAATGAAGCAGTTTTCTGTCTGGCGGATGGAGTGGCAACCGCTGAAGCAATTGATAAAATAATGACGGTTGGTATGGCCCATCCTATGGGACCTTTGACTCTGGCTGATCTAATCGGCTTGGATATCTGCCTTGCAATTATGGAAGTTCTCCATCGAGATATGGGTGATAATAAATACCGCCCCTGTCCTCTTTTGGAGGAAATGGTTTCAGCCGGTAATTTGGGCCGTAAAACAGGACAAGGATTCTATAGCTATTAGTACAATAAAAAACACATGAATTTTCAATTAACAGAAGAACAGGAATTACTCCGTGATGTAGCGAGGAAATTTGCCGAGGAACATCTCGCTCCCGGGGTAATCGAGCGGGATGACAAAGCAAAAATGCCGGTTGATCAAATTAAACAGTTAGGCGAATTAGGTTTTATGGGCATCATGGTACCTGAAAAATGGAAGGGGGCCGGGATGGATACTGTCAGCTATGTCCTGGCCATAGAGGAAATATCAAGAGTCGATGCCTCTGCAGGAGTGATTTTATCGATCAACAATTCATTAGTCTGCCAAATCTTTCTCGATTGGGCCAATGAACACCAGCTCAAATCTTACCTGACAAAACTTGCCTCAGGAAAATGGCTGGGAGCATTCAGTTTGAGCGAACCTCAATCCGGTTCAGATGCCAGTAATTTGCGAACCTTTGCAGAAAAAAGTAATGGACATTATATTCTCAACGGGATAAAAAACTGGGTTTCAAATGGAATCAGTTCCGATTTGGTGATTGTGTTCGCTCTGACAACAAAAGGGATCGGACATAAGGGAGTTTCTGCCTTTTGTGTAGAAAAAGGGACACCGGGATTGACCACCGGGAAAAAAGAGGAAAAATTAGGGATCAGGGGTTCTGACACTTGTGAACTATACTTTGAAAATTGCAAGGTACCGGTTGAAAACCTGATTCAAGAAGAAGGTTCCGGATTTCATATTGCAATGAAGACCCTCGATGGCGGTCGAATTGGAATTGGTGCCCAGGCAGTGGGGATTGCCCAAGCTTCCCTTGACCGGGCATTGGAGTATTCCAAAGAAAGAAAACAGTTCGGGAAACCCATAAGTTCTTTTGGTGCAATTAAAAGTAAGCTCGCTCAAATGGCCACAAATATAGAAGCGTCCCGCTTGTTAGTTCTCCGTGCAGCTGCCTTGAAAGACAATCACCAACCCTACACCAAAGAGGCGGCCATGGGTAAGCTATTCGCTTCCCAAACTGCCATGGATGCTGCCAGAGAGTGTGTCCAAATTTTTGGTGGATATGGGTACATGCAGGAATATGGTGTTGAACGGCTTATGCGTGATGCTAAAATCACACAGATTTACGAGGGAACTTCTGAGATTCAAGAGCTCGTTATTGCCAGAACAATTTTGGAGGAATAAAAAGTGGAAGATATAGAGATTTTACAAGACATTGATTGGGATAATCTCACATTCAGCTTATCTCCAACGCGATCAATGTACATAGCTGAACAAAGGGATAACAAAGCCTGGGAAAGGGGCAAATTGGTACCATTTGGGAATGTGTCCATATCACCAGCAGCTGGTGTGCTGAATTATGGCCAAGGGATATTCGAAGGATTAAAAGCTTTTCGGACCAGCCGAGACCGTATTGTACTCTTCCGCCCGAGAAACAATGCTATTCGTGCCATTGAATCAGCAAAAAGATTGTGTATACCACCTGTCCCACAGGAAATGTTCATGGAAGCCCTCCTGGAAGTTGTTAGAGACAATGCAGATTACATACCCCCCCTGGGAAAGGGAAGTCTTTATATCCGTCCCGTCATTTGGGGAACCGGAGCAGTTTTAGGAGTAAAACCTGCCCAATCTTATACATTTTTAGTATATGTATCACCAGTCGGACATTATTTTAAAAACAGTGAGAAGTATCTGCATCTAAAAATTACAAATAAATTTCACCGATGTGCTCCACGTGGAACCGGAGGATTTAAAACAATCGGAAATTATGCGGCTTCCCTCCTGCCTCAAAAATTAGCAAAAAAAGCTGGGTTTGATGAAGTCATCTACTTGAATGCTTCCAATGAACATTTTGTTGAAGAGCTTGGATCAGCCAATTTATTCATTCTCAAAGATAATACACTGGTAACTCCAGCTCTAACGGGATCAATTCTTCCTGGAGTTACAAGAGATTCCGTGATTCAAATTGCAAAAAAAATATTGAAATTAGAGGTTCAGGAAAGAGAAGTTTCTGCTGATGAAGTATTAGATGCTGATGAAGTTTTCTGCAGCGGGACTGCCGTTAATGTAACATCGATCGGAGAAATTACAACGGATGAAACATTTAGAATAATCAGTGGCGGGGAAATTGGTCCATACACAAAGCGAATTGACGAAATACTCTCAGAAATCCGCAACGAAACTATTGAAGATCA
Source organism: Fidelibacterota bacterium (assembly GCA_003535775.1). Classification (GTDB taxonomy): domain Bacteria; phylum Fidelibacterota; class Marinisomatia; order Marinisomatales; family UBA8229; genus UBA8229. The sequence continues at coordinate 3,998 of DPYO01000051.1, forward strand.
ATTCGAGTGGCTTTTCCCTGTATTCTGAAACTAGCAATAGGATAACCATTCGCATTTTGCTCCAGATTTAAAATGGGTAGTAAAAAACATCCCAGAAGACTTGGGCGAGAAGGAGTATTCCAAGGATTATATGCCCTAGAAATTTCCAGCGAGCCAAAAGAAAAGGTGCTGGCTGACATCCTAAACCGGTATTCATTTAATATAAAAAGTCAAACTTTTATTTCAGACTTATTTTTCAAAACAGTGGAAAATAAAACTTGGCTGGAAAAGGTAATAATACGACATCTTGAAAATTGGGAAATTAATCGGATAGCTCTTCTGGATAAGCTCATTTTACAGATGGCAATCAGTGAATTATATTTTATGGATGATGTACCTCCTAAGGTTACCCTCTCCGAAGCAATTGAAATTGCTAAAAGGTATAGTACCGATGAAAGCTCAAGCTTCGTAAATGGTATCCTTGATGCAGTTTATAAAGAAAGAGAAAAATTAACGTGAGAAAATCTGTGTAAACTTCAATCTCTTTTATAGAAAACTAATTTGAATTTTTAAAAATGCAAACCATACTAAAAAAAGTTTTTGGATCGAAATCTGATAGGGAAATCAAAACCCTCTTACCTATCGTTGATGAGATCAACCAAATTGCCGAAACTCTCTCTTCAAAAAGTGAAGTAGAATTAGTCTCCAGAGCTCAAGAGATTCGTAAAGAGATTATTTCAGCAAGGGAATCCGCTGAACAGGAATTACAAGAAAAAAACCTGACGGAGAAAGAACTTAAAAAACTTCTTCAAAAGACAGAACAGAGTACAGTAGATGAATACATGCCGGAAGCCTTCGCCATGGTTAAGGAAACATGCCGACATCTCATGGGACATTCCTGGCAAATGACCGGACAGACTATCGAGTGGAATATGATTCCCTATGACGTTCAGATTGCAGGAGCAATTATTTTGCACCGGGGAAAAATCACGGAAATGAAAACCGGCGAGGGAAAAACGTTAGTAGCAACCATGCCAATTTTTCTGAACGCGCTCACTGGTCGTGGTGTACATATAATCACCGTAAACGATTATCTTGCTCAACGTGATGCTGAATGGATGGGAGAAGTCTATAAGAAGTTAGGGTTGACTGTTGGATATTTACAGAATTCTATGGATAACAATCAACGCAGAGAAGCTTATAATTGTGATATCACTTATGGAACGAATACGGAATTTGGGTTTGACTACCTTCGAGACAACATGTCTCTGGCTGCGGAAGACCTAGTCCAACGTGGCCATGCTTTCGCTGTGGTTGACGAAGTAGACAGTGTTCTTATCGACGAGGCGAGAACACCTCTAATTATTTCTGGATCAGTGGATGCACCAGTTGATAAAACTTTTCAGGATCTAAAACCCCTTATTCAAAATCTCGTACAAAAACAGAATTCATTGGTATCAGAATTGGTGAAACATGCAGAATCCTATTTAAAGGAAAACAAGGAACAGGATGCTGGCCTAAAACTCCTTCAGGCAAACCGGGGAATGCCAAAACATCGTCAGCTTAGGAAAATTTTTCAGGAATCTGGTATGATTAAGCTAGCGCACAATGTTGAGTCCTCTTACCTACGTGACAAACAAATGCATAAAGTAGATGAGGACCTTTATTTTAGCATCGATGAAAAATCCCACATTATTGATATCACAGAAAAAGGACGAGAGCTGCTTGCCCCGAATAATCCAGAAACTTTTGTGATCCCTGATTTGGGTGAACTGCTGAATGACATAGATAGTCAATTAGATTTAAAACCAAACCAGATTGCACAAGAAAAAGAAAAAGCCCATCAGCTTCACGCAGAACGAAGTGGAAAAATCCATAATATCAATCAGCTCCTCCGTGCTTACACCCTGTACGAAAAGGATGTGGAATATGTTATACAGGAAAGGAAAGTGATGATCGTGGATGAATTCACAGGTCGTGTATTACCGGGCAGAAGGTACAGTGAAGGTCTTCATCAGGCTTTGGAAGCGAAAGAAAATGTTACCATTGAGAGAGAGACGCAGACTTTAGCTACAATTACAATCCAAAATTATTTTCGCCTCTATGATAAATTATCTGGAATGACTGGAACTGCTGAAACTGAAGCAGAGGAATTTGGAGCCATTTATAACTTGGATGTAACTGTGGTTCCCACTCATACTTCTATTACTCGGGAAGATAGAGACGATTTAGTGTATAAAACAAAACGCGAAAAATACAATGCTGTCATCGAAGAAATTTCAAACTGTTATAAACGAGGGCAGCCTGTTCTGGTCGGAACAATTTCTGTGGAAGTATCAGAACTGTTATCTCGAATGTTAAAACGTAAAGGAATTCTCCACAATGTTCTGAATGCCAAACAGCACCAGAAAGAAGCTGAAATTGTAACCAGGGCAGGTCAATCAGGAGCCATAACCATTGCCACCAATATGGCAGGACGCGGGACAGACATAAAACTAGGAAGTGGTGTAAAAGAAGTGAGCGGTCTTCACATCTTGGGTACAGAACGCCATGATTCCCGAAGGATTGATCTTCAGCTCCGGGGTCGGTCGGGTAGGCAGGGAGATCCGGGATCATCCCAGTTCTATTTATCTTTGGAAGATGACCTCATGAGGCTGTTTGGCTCTGATAGAATTGCAGGAATTATGGACAAAATGGGTGTAGAAGAAGGAGAGGTTATTACAGCCAAAATGGTAACCAGAGCTATTTCCAATGCACAGAAAAAAGTGGAGGGGCGAAACTATGGTATACGAAAACACCTCTTGGAATATGACGATGTGATGAATCAACAAAGGCAGGTGATTTATGATATCCGAAATCAAGCTCTCCATGGGGAAGATATGAAGGAGACAGTCCTGGAATTCATTGAAGAATATGTAGCGGACGAATTGGAATCCCAAGACAGTACCAATCCTGAAGACTGGAATTGGGAAAGCATAAAACAGAATATTGCATCCCACCTATTGGTGGATGCCGATCCCGATTCCATGAAAAGCGAATTAAACAAAGATGACTTATCGATCGATGATGTCCGCAATTTTATTTTTGAAAAAACAAAAAATGTGTACGCAGCCCGGGAATCATTAGTCCCGGAAGAAATCATGCGCGGCTTTGAACGGTTTGTTGTTTTGAGAACCATTGATGAAAAATGGAAAG
>DPYO01000051.1:7475-21256 GCA_003535775.1 Fidelibacterota bacterium
TGATGAAAAATGGAAAGATCATTTATACAGCATGGATCAAATCCGTGAGGGAATCAATCTACGAGCTTATGGACAGAAGGATCCCCTTCTGGAGTACAAGTCTGAAGGGTTTAACCTGTTTCAAATTATGATGGGTGAACTGAACAAAACAACGGTTCAAAGATTACTCAGAACCCAACTTCAAGGAATGGAACAAGCACCCCAAATGCGTGGACAAAAGGTGAGGAATGTCCAGACACAGCATAAAGATACTACCGGAATGGGGTTTGCAGGACAAGCCAGGGCCAGGCAGGAAAACCAACCTGATAAACCTGCACGAACTCCTGTTCACATTGAGAAGAAGATAGGTAGAAACAAAAAAATTACTATGGTAAGCCCCAGTGGGAAAAAAGTAATGATCAAGCATAAAAAACTTCAGCAATATTTGAATCAGGGATATACTGAAGTTTCGTAAGTCATTAGTCCAAAATCAACAATCTTTTGGAACCAAGTAAAGAGTGACGACCGTTTTCAAAGTTTTATTGTAATTTCCCACAAATTTGCCGTGGTGGTGGAATTGGTAGACACGCTAGATTTAGGATCTAGTCTCCTCTGGAGGTGCAGGTTCGAGTCCTGTCCGCGGCACAAAAATACTTATTACAATTCTTTAACCAAACCGCCGAATTTCCGGTTAATCTGGAAACCCAGTTTATAGAATAATCCTGCCTGAAAAAATCCAATGGTCACATATTTATACCGCTGATCTCTTAACCGATTGAATAATTCTTCCAGTAATTTCAGACTCAAGTGTTTTTTCCGGTATGGATAACGAATGACAATTTTTTCAATGTAAGCAGTTTTCTCGTCAGTTTTTTTCCAGTAGACACCACCTACAATCTGGTTGTTAGAATTAATAAGCAAAAGAAACTCGTGTTGGGGCTGAAAAATACCAGGAAGATTAGCTTCACCAAGCAAAGAATGAAAGCGGGCAATCTCTTTTGGCTTGAATGGGGGTCGAATCCGGTATCTGTCACCAGTGCTGTCCTCAGCTAAAGAAATTAAGTCAAGCCGACTTTTTGAACCTGTTTCCCATACAATTAATTCTCCTTCTTCAGCAGCATCCAGATGTTCAAATAGAAGTCTGGTTAAAAAGAATTCTTCTTCTTTAGTAAGGGTAATATTCTCATGGATATGGTGAAGGTGAGATCCTAAATCTTCAAGTGTAACAGTCCTGGCTCTCAATTTCTTTTGGAGTGAAAGCAATTCATCAATTAATTCCGGATTGGAATCCTTAAAACAGGACATGAGGAAAAATCGAATCCTTGTTTCCGGATATTCATCCAGTAGGTCTCTTAGATGATAATCTTTGTATAACTCTTGTAGAATTGAGCCTCGTGCCTGAACCGAAGCCTTCGGATTTAATTCAAACCACCGCTGGTATCTCAATGATGCAAATACTACCTGCTTCATCAAAATGCCATTTTCATTAACCTCATCAATAAATGAAGTAATCTGATCTTGAAGTAAGCCTAACGACTCTCCTTTTTGTTTTATCGGCTTTTTCTGAAACTCTTCTTGTAAATCCATCAGAAATTCAAGCCCCTGTTTCACTGTAACCACCTGAAGAAGGGCAGTAAATAGTACTTCCCAGCCTCCCATTCGTTTTAACCCCGGATAATCCTGTTCCGAAGTGATAATAAATTGACCATAGAGGGTAAATACAAAATCAGAGATAGTGGTGAAGTGTTTGCGGTCGGATATGGAAATTAACCGAGTTCCAGTAGCATAATCATACCTGGGGACAATCAGGTTTTTTGTCGATGGATTAGCGGAATAAAGAACATATCCTGTCCTATACCAAAAATCCATATAAGCCATGAGCCCACTCCAAACGAAATGAAGCCATTGCATTTGCCATCGATCAGCAGTTTTTCCGCTTGCAATTTCTTCACGGTTTCGTTCAAGATGCTGGTAAAGAGTTTCACCGGGTATATACTCTTCAGTATACAGACCATACTTGGACCAATATCCACCGAAATCCTCTACAAGTTTCGGCCCATAAATGGAAGAGCCAGTTGTGATCAGCCACCTGATTTCATCCTGGATAAATAACTTACCTAGGTTTTCGTCAAGATTAATAACAAAATTATATGAGTCTGAACTTCTCGTCTGTACAAGGACGCGGAATACGCTCTTCCCATGATTACTACCCAGGAAAGAAACCCAAATTCCATTTTTCGGGATATTTTCCAACCTGATTAACCGGTGATTGGAAAAGAGGAAAATAGCCTCTTGAAGCAAGATAGTATTCCCCATTGCTTCCATCAATCTTTTTTGGGATTCCTCTTCAACATTTTTATCAAAAAGAATTGTATCTCCCCAGGAATATTCATCATCTGTGTCTGGATCAATTGCTAAATGCCTATCAATTCCCACCCATTCCCTAAAACCGCTGGTGAGTGTCACTAATGCTTTTTTAACTGTAGAAAGAACCTGCTTCTTCGGATCAGACAGCTCCCATCGAATCAGCTCCACTCTAGCCCATATATAGCTTTTGGGGTGTAAAACACCATAAATTGCTATAATCTTCAGAAGAAAACACAAAAAGGCCTGTTTTTTCGCATCAAGGGATTTTTCATCAAGCCGTTTGGTTATTACATACTTGAGAAGAACGTCAAAATGTTCCTGTTGAATACATCGAACATCAAAATCTATCTTTTTTATGTTATCAATCTTTTTCAACTTTTCACATACACTTGTAAGAGATTCAAGAAATACTGAACCGGTAATGTGAGGTAAAAGATACTCAAGAGATTTAATTTGAACCTTTTGCGAAGGATGGAATTGAAGACGAAGGAGAACTTTGTGAACCATTTCCTTAAAATCACCTGTATTATTTTCAAGGTACTGATGCAGATGGTTCATTGCACTGACCATATTGTCATTTTTAGGGTGATGTAAAACAATCGCTGATTCGTGAAGAAGTTGCAGTGAGGATACCTTCCTTTGGCTGATGTTCTCTCTTTTTCCATTTGGGAGTTTGGGGAATCTTCCATCTCCCCAGGGGAGTGAGCTCACATTAAGTTGTATGTCCGAATTGATTTCAAACCTTGATATCCGGAATGCGATAGAACCAATAAAATCAACAAGAGCTTGGTTGCCAACCCAGAGATAGGGAGAAATCATCAGTGTTTCCAAATCTACAAATTCTTTATTAATTATATAAGAAAAGTCACCAATCTGAAATATCCCTGAATTCGGTTGTATTATAAGTGACTTCGTCTCATTTCGGATAGATACAGTTTTTCCGTCCCAGTGTATATCAGATGGGATTACTCCTTTTTCTCTTATTAACCAGTTTGGTATGCGGATTTCAAATCCTTCACACATAAGACTGGTGTAAATTTTTTCGTACATTGGATCAATAATTTCTGCGAAATTTTTTAGGATAATATTTCGTTTATATGTTTCTTTACGGGTTAGTTCACCGTACTCTTCTGAAAAATCCCGCTGAATGATGGCAAAATTCACAATCCGTTCATACGGGGCAAGAAAACTGTTAACTGATTGCACCAGAGAACCAAAATAATCGCGAAATTTCTGTTTTGAATTTTTCTGCATTTCCAAAGGAATTTGTTCATACTTTGGGTAAAGTAGAATGGTATTGTGCTCTCGTCCATCTCCGACAAGAAAAACTGATTTCATTGTATCAAACTCCTGAAAAAGATTTTCAATCTTTTGGGGAGAGATGGTTTGTCCCCTATTGTTTTTATATATTTCCTTTTTTCTGCCAATGATGAAGAGATGGTCTTTTTTACGTTTGAAAATATCACCAGTGTGGAACCAATTATCGGAATAATCGGTGGAAATAATGTCTCCAAAATAGCCTGGAGAAACATATGGTCCACAAATTAAAAGTTCACCATCTTCAGTAATTTTGGTTTCAATCCCCGGAAGCGGCTTACCCACAGAATCCCGAAGATAATCGTTAACCGGTGTCATTGTAATTCCTCCTGTTGCTTCTGTCATTCCATAACCACTCAAAAGATGAATACCATTTTTCTGATAAAATTCAAAAATATCAGGATCAAGATATCCGGCTGCCGAAAGTCCTAGTTTAAGCTTTCCTCCAGTTAATTTTTTCAAAACTGTTTTTATCTTTTTGGGTGATAATTGCTCATGTTGAGTTTGATTATTGATTTGTTCGTATAGTTGAATCCATCGTTTCGGAATACTAATGAAGACTGTAGGCTGGACAACCAAAAAATTCTTCAAAAGAGTTTTGTAAGCAGGAGATTCAGCAAAGGCATATGTAGCACCCCAAAAAATTGTCCCAATCATTTCCAGGTACCGACCAAACGTATGATAGAGAGGTAAATAGGAAAGGAAAATATCATTACTTGATAAATCCGGTAATGCGATTGCCCTGGAAAACCGTTTGGAAATTATATTCATTTGAGTGAAAATAATACCCTTCGGATTCGCTGTTGTCCCCGATGTGTACATAACAGTTGATACCCCATCATTTTCAGTTGTGTTTAATCGCTTTTCAAGTATGTCTTGAGTCACGTTTTTACCAATCGACAAAAATTCTTCCCATGTTTGGGATGGGAAATCAAGTGAGTGCACATCGGGAAGTTGGGTTACTGATAAAACTCCAGAATTACCTCGGAGCTGATTGAAAAGATTGTGTGGTTCGATCCCACCAATGAAAAGATGTGTAATACCTGCATGGTCAAGTATGTAATTTAAATCCGTTTTGGAAAGATTGATTGGGATAGGCACTATACGAAAATTAAAAGAAAGACAGGCTAAATCTAATAAGGCTGCATATAAAGAATTTGTTGTCAAAATACCGATAACTGGATGAGAGAAACCATCAGTTGCTTTGGAAAGAGATTTGGCAATTCCCCAAATCTGTTTCCAAGCTTGTTTATATGTAATAGTTTCAATATCTTTCCCTTCAACAATTTGAAACAATGCTTTTTGGGGATAGGTTCCTACCCGCTGTATTAACAAATTACCTACATGAAAATTAGATTGCCTCGTTAAACTGATTAACAATTCAATCCACATTTCCTTTTTATCTGACTTATAAAAAGTCTTATTTACCAGAGGAAGATGACCAGCTTTGAGAAAGGAATGAACCGTTGCAGGAGGGTAGTTTCCCTCTAACAATTTCTGTGCAATGGTAAAAAGCAGTGCTTCATCCGGTGATGAAGATTTTGCTTTTTCTATGATACTATTTATATAGGAACAAGATAAATTTCTCATCATGGGAAATTAAGATATTTCAAGAAAAATTCTCGATACCTAATCAGTAAAATTATAATATTAGAGGAAATCGTTTTCCTTCATCTCTTTTAATTCTTTATCTTAAGTTCTCGTAAAAAATATTCATTCCACTTTATTACTTTAACATAATAAACCAATTTAGGCTAACCAATGAAAAATAAAAAAGAATCTGCTCTTTCTCTTACTCAACAAGAAATCACTGAATTACTAAAAACCACACCTTCTGGGATCAAAAAATATATTGATGAACTTGAAGGTCAGATTAAAAATCTATCTGAAATTGGAGTTGCACTCTCAAAGGAAAAAGATCGGGGGAAAATATTAGAAACGATTCTTCTTGAGGCCAAAAGAATTTCCTCAGCAGACGGAGGAACAATATACATGAAAACGGATGATAATCGCTTAAAATTTGAAATAATGATGACCGACTCCTTAGGAATTCATTTTGGAGGAACATCGGCTGAACCTATGCCAGATACCATATACCCGGTTAAGTTATACAATCCAGAAACAAATCAACCAAATTACAAGAATGTATCGGCCTATGCTGCATTGACAGGAGAAACAGTCAATATTAAGGATGCTTATAAAGAGAAAGGATTTGATTTTTCCGGTACAAAAGGGTGGGATAAAAGACATGGATACCGTTCAAAATCGTTTTTAACAGTGCCAATGAAAAACCATGAAGATAATATTATTGGTGTTCTTCAGTTATTGAATACTAAAAATCCCAGCACAGGTGAAATTGCTTCATTTTCTACCTCGATAAAAATGATTGAAAGTCTTGCCAGCCAAGCTGCTATTGTAATCACAAACAAAAATTTAATTAGAGAATTGGAGGTTCTTTTTGAATCGTTCATTAAGCTAATCGCAACCGCTATCGATAAAAAATCTGCGTACACCGGGGGACATTGTAGTCGTGTACCGGAGATTACAATGATGCTCGCAGACGCTGTTGGAAAGATTAAAAGCGGGAAATACAAGGATTTTGACATGAATCCAGATGAACGGAATGAATTATATATTGCAGCCTGGCTCCATGATTGCGGTAAGGTAGCTACCCCTACCCACATTGTAGATAAAGCAACAAAACTAGAGAAAATTTTTGACCGAATTGATATTATCAACATGAAATTTGAGGTTCTCCATCGTGACAAAGAAATTGAATTCTTAAAAAAAATATATAAGTTAAAAAATAGTGATAAAACCGTCTTAGAAAAACTCAAGGGTGAATATAAAAGACAAATGAAACAATTAGATGAAGATGAAGCATTCCTTGAGCGATGTAATATTGGTGGTGAATTTATGCTCGAAGAATTGCAGGAACGGGTAATACAGATTGCAAAATATCCTTTTAAAGAAAAAGGCAAGAAAAAACCCTTTTTATCAAAAGATGAAGTACGCAACTTAAACATATCCAAGGGGACACTGCTTCCCGAAGAACGTGAAATAATTAACAGTCATATTTCCATTACTATTGATATGTTGGAACAGTTACCATATCCCAAGCATCTAAAAAATATTCCTGAGTTCGCTGGTGGACATCACGAAAAATTAGATGGTACGGGATATCCACGGGGCTTGACTGAAAACCAAATGTCTCCACAGGCTAAAATGATCGCAATCGCTGATATTTACGAAGCATTAACCGCTGCTGACCGACCTTATAAGGAGGGGAAAAAACTTTCAGAAGCAATGCGAATTATGGGTTTTATGAATAAAGATCGCCATATTGATAAAGATTTATTTAAAATTTTTGTGAAGGAAGGAATCTATAAAAAGTATGCGAAAAAATTTCTAAAACCAAATCAAATTGATAAAGTTGATGAAACAGTAATATTATAATGATAAAAAAATCCAATTAGTGACCCTGAAAATATCACCAGGAAATAACCGCTGAGGATAATTGTTAACATATGACTCCTGAAATTGCCATAGTTCTGGGTGTAATTACCCTAATGTTTATCTTATTTGTGATGGAGCTGTTTCCGCTGGATGTAACGGCATTGTCAATATTAGCAGTTGTATTGGTATTAGGCTATATCTCACCGGAAGAAGCCATAAGCGGATTTGCAAATCCAGCCGTGATCACCATTGCATTGTTATTTGTACTAAGCCATGCTCTACAAAAATCAGGAATATTGGAATATATGGTAATTCGCCTGAATAAACTCACTGAACGGTCCCGATTCCTTGGTTTGTTTGTTTTTTTAATATCGGTGGCCCTAGCATCGGCTTTTGTTAACAATACAGCTATCGTTGCTATATTTATTCCGTTGACAATTCGTCTTGCTCAAAAGTATAATTTAAGTCCATCTAAATTGCTTATGCCGTTGAGTTATATCGCCATCATTGGAGGTACACTTACTTTAGTAGGTACATCCACAAATCTCCTGGTGAATTCAATTTATGTCAATAGCATATCTTCAGCACCACCCTTGGGAATGTTTGAGTTCGCAAAATTCGGATTGGTTATGCTCGTTATTGGTATGGCATATTTATTAATAGCCGTTCCATTTTTAATACCATCCAGAACTGTAACGTCCAGTTTAACCAAAAGCTATCACATGGGTGGTTATTTGACTGAATTAAAAGTGAGTGCAGACTCTCCACTGGTTGGGCGTACTTGCAAGGAAAGGGCAGTAAATAAGAATTACGATATCACGGTTTTAGATATATTAAGAAATGGTAAACTGATCAGCAAAAATATTCGGGATACATTTATTCATCCAGAAGATATCTTATTTGTCCGGGGTTCTCTTGAAAACTTTTTACGCATGAAGGAAGTAGAGAAAGTCACAATGCTGACTGATGAAAAATTGACCCAGGATGAATTAATCCATGATGATAATACTCTGGTAGAATGTCTGATAACGAATAAGACAGATTTGGTAGGTAAAAGTTTAATGGAAATTAATTTCCGCCGCCGTTTTGGTAGTTTCATTTTAGCAATCAGGCGGGAAGGAGAGATTCTCAGAAAGAAAATTGCCCATGTTGTTCTTCAAGCATTTGATACACTTCTCATCTATGGACCAATTGAAAAAATTAAAGAGCTTTCTGATTCTGGTGATTTCATTGTCCTGGGTGAAATTGAAGCAACACTGCAAAAACATAAATATTGGTGGGTAAGCGTCGCAGTGATATTTTGCGCAGTTATCCTAGCTGCACTAGGGATTGTTCCTATTTTAAAAGGAGCTTTGATCGGAGCCATATTTCTTTTAGTCATCAAAGTTATCACAGCGAATGAAGCTTATCAGAGTATTAATTGGCAGGTAATCGTATTGATCGCTGCATTAATTCCTTTGGGAATTGTTATTCAAAAAAGCGGAACTGCTTTTTGGATTGCAACAGTATTAAATGATATTGCAAATGCATTTAATCCACTAGTCCGTCCAACGGTTATGCTATCTTTAGTGTACCTGGTTACAATAATTCTGACGGAAATGACATCTAACGCTGCCACAGCTATTATTATGACACCTATCGCCATTTCTGCTGCTCAGCAAATGGGATTAGACCCCCGGACATTCGTGTTTGCAGTATGTTTTGCAGCTTCTGCATCATTCATTACACCCATCGGTTACCAGACAAATTTGATGGTTTATGGCCCCGGCGGATATAAGTTTACTGATTATGTGCGCGTGGGATTGCCTCTGGCAATTGTATTATGGTGCATTGCAACCTGGTTAATTCCAATCCTCTGGCCTTTTGCTTCAATTAATGTATAGCCATTTCTGATCTTTTTCATCTAAAGAGAAAAAGAAAGGAATTAACATGAACGATTTCGCAAAAATATACACAAATGAAAATTGGCAGGAAACTGATGAAAATCAAATTGGATTTACCTTGATTTATATCTGGCTACCTAGAGGATGGTACATTTAGGACCATCGGTCCCATAATCGATTAATTGGCTCAAGAGTTTTCAAGGGTAAAGTCACCATTGGCAAACTGAATGCGGATGCAACGCACCTTCCTGTTTTTCATGTGCTTCCTGCGGTCGCAGGAAATAAGAATTAATCGCCTAGACTATTTAATAAAAATCCGGTGCTTCGTATGGGCGAATCCAGACTAGAAAAATATTTATCTAACCCTGCAAAGGGTTTATGGAAATTGGCTATTCCGGTCATGGCCGGAATGGGCATTCAAACAATTTATTCCATTGTTGATATGATATTTATCGGCCGATTGAGTGGCAATGCCATTGCTGCTGTGGCTTTTAACATGCCCTTATTCTTTTTTGTTCTGGGGTTGACATTTGGACTGGGTGCCGGCGTTACTGCTTCCATAGCCCGATTCATTGGTGCAAAAGATAAAATCAACGCTGATAACAGCGCAGAACATGCAGTGGTTCTGGGTTTAGGTGTCAGTGTTGTATTAACAATTGTCGGGTTGATATACGGCAAACCAATTTTAATCAGTATTGGCGCAACTCCGAATGTGGTTGACTTAAGCTGGTCTTATCTCAGAATTATTTGCATTGGGTTACCCTTTATGGTTCTGTCTGCGTTCTTTCGTTCAATCCTGGCTGGGGAAGGGGATACCAAATTTCCAATGACAGTAGCCGCGTTGGGGACTGTACTGAATATTATCCTGGACCCAATTTTTATTTTTAAACTTGGGTTTGGTGTCCCTGGGGCAGCATGGGCAACTGTTATTAGCCAGATAATCGTTTTTATTATTTTTGTTTATATGTTGTTCGTCAAAGAGCATTCCTATATTACCTTTCGTTTAAAGGATTTCAAACCATCTTCTTTTATTATGAAAGATATTATTAAAGTTGGTTTTCCTGCTTCCATATCCATGGTGATCATGTCTGTTGGACAGTTGGTATTTAACAGAATTCTTGTTCATTTTTCCACTGATGCCGTGGCTGCCTACCAGCTAGGAGGACGCATTGATATGGTCATTTTTCTACCTATTATTTCCATAGCATATGGATTAACAACTTTGGTGAGCATGTTTCATGGTGCGCAGGAAATGGACAAATTAAAATATATTATTAAATATGGATTAACCAGTTCATTCATGATCACTGTGGGTATTTCTATTATTGTATATACTTGTGCACCACAATTGATCATGGGTTTTACTAAGGATATTTATATCCAAAATACAGCGGTCAAATATTTAAGGCTTATGTCCACTGTTTATCCATTGGTTGCGACGGCCTTGCCTTGTGGTCGTATTCTCCAGGGCTTTGGTCTTGGAATGCCTTTGCTAATCATTACGTCTATTCGTGTGTTGCTTGTATCGACTCCATTGGCAGCATTTTTTATTTTTATTCAAGGAAAACCTCTGGAATGGATCTGGTATTCCATGATGATCTCAACGGTTGTCTCATCCGTAGTAGCGTTAACCTGGGTTTACTGGACAGTCAGGAAGTTTTCATTAATAAAAACTCAAGCGTAAATATAAAAAGACTATCAATAAACCCGATAAACAGTGCTATAAGAATCCCTTTTCCAAATATGTTTTAACTATATTTATACAACCATTTAAATGAATAAAATATTTTTATTATTATGTGTTTTGCTCAATATAAATCAAATCAATATTTTGGTGAATATTCAAAAAAACAACTTCAAACCAATATTTCTATTTGTCTGTTAATTTACTTGTAGATATATTTGGCTTGCCAACCCAACAATTTATAACGGACTTCCTTGCTTTGCGGTATTTTTTCACTTGCCGATTTCGTCTGCTGAATAAAAAATTAGTACAGAAAAACGGAAATGGCCGAAGCAATAGAACTAGATTTTACCTCTACAAAAGTTAGATCCAAAGCACCAGATCCAAAAGTTCCGGAAGCTCTCCTCAACGTCAAGATAGATTCAGAACCATTGATTAAGTCAGATGGTGAATTACCCACTAAATTTCAAATAAATAATTATTATGGAAAAGATACCCTGGGTATGGATGTCTTGAAGAATAAGTATTTAGCCCCCTGGGAACAACATCCCTGGGAATTATGGACCCGTCAAGCGAAAAGCATTTCCTCCGTTGAGAAAACGAAACAGCTTCAAGATAAATGGGAGAAAAATTTCTTTTCTATACTTGAAGATTTTAGATTTGTCCCGGGTGGTCGTATTATGCATGGAGCAGGCAGGGAGGACATTACAACAACATTAAATAATTGTTATGTTGTTGCTATTAAGGACGATTCCATAAATGCAATCTATTCCGCTATTAACGATGAAGCTCTTACCTATAAATATGGTGGTGGGTGTGGCCATGACCTCTCACTTCTGAGACCTGAAGGCGAAGCGATCCATGGAACGGGAGGGGAATCATGCGGACCAACGGGATTCATGAACTTGTTTAGCGAGAATACAAATACAATTGCTCAGCATGGAAGAAGGGGTGCCAATATGCAAACGCTCCGGGTAGATCATCCTGATATCGAAAAATTTATCGCCATCAAAACAGGTGATATAAATATGGTTAAATATTCCAATATTTCTGTTCTGTTAACCCATAAATTTTTACAAGCAGTAGAACAGAATGACGATTTTGAACTAATGTGGAAGAATACGGCATACAAAACTGTTAAAGCACGATATTTATGGGATAAGATAACCCATAATGCACATTACAGTGCGGAGCCAGGACTCCTCTTTTGGGACACAATGAAAGATTATCACAATGCAGAATATTGTAGTCCTTTAGTATCAACAAATCCTTGCGCTGAACAACCATTACCAGAGGGAGGATGTTGTAATCTTGGCGCTATTAATCTTGAAAGGTTCGTGGATAATAATAAAAATTTCACCATTGATAAATTTAAAGAAACTGTCTCCATGGGATTCCGCTTTTTAGATAATGTTGTCGATTACAACATGAAAAGGCACGCCTTGGCATCACAAAAAGCTAATGCTAAGAATGATCGTAGAATTGGACTCGGAATCCTTGGTCTGGCTGATATGTTGGTAAAAATGAATATTAAGTACGATAGTGAGGATGCGATTCAGACCGTGGATCAGATTATGCAAATTTTCCGAGATACTGCTTATGAAACCAGTATAGAATTGGCAAAAGAAAAGGGCGCATTCCCAAATTTTGACTGGTCTGGGTATAGCAAAAGTAAATTTATCAAAAATCTTCCTAAGAACATTCGAGAACAGATTCAAAAATACGGTGTCCGAAATAGCACTCTCACAACTGTAGCTCCAACTGGAAGTGGGGCCATTGTTGCCAGAGTTTCCTCAGGTATCGAACCGATTTTTGATACTTCTTACAGACGGCGAGTAAAGAAAAATAAAGGCAATGGTAAACTGTATAAAGAATATAAAGTATATCACCCCCTAATTGAAAAACTCTTTGGCAATGATGAGAACCTCCCTGACTATGTTATCACTGCTCATAACATTGATCCCTATTTTCGCGTAAAAATGCAAGGGGTCATCCAAAAGTATATTGACAGTTCTATCTCTTCAACCGTAAATCTACCTGGAGACGTTTCAGTTGAAACTGTTGCAGATATTTATATGACTGCTTATAAAGCAGGATTAAAGGGTATTACTGTTTACCGGGAGGGCGCACGTGAAGGCGTACTCATCACAGAGGTAAAAACGAATGAAGAAAAAGAAACACAAGAAACAACCACGAATAAATCAGCCGAAAAAATCGATGCAAGAGCTGAACCTCGATTCAGACCTACTACAACCTTAGGAAGAACCAGGAGAATTCGTACAGGGGAAGGAACATTATACATTACCGTTAATGAAGATGAGCATGGCCTTTGTGAAGTATTTACTGCTATTGGCAAAGCCGGTGGAAATGCAGCTGCACAATCTGAGGCAATTAGCCGACTTATTTCTCTAGCTTTACGATCAGGAATCAATCCTGAATCTATTGTGAAGCAATTAAAAGGAATTAGTGGCCCAAACCCGACATGGGAAGATGGACGACTTATACTTTCTACTCCTGATGCTATTGGAAAAGCATTGGATGACCATCTGAAAAACCGCACACCGCAAAAATCCAAAGATGAACCAAAGTTTACACATTTTACCATTGCTAATGAAGCTGAAACACACGGTAAGAGTATACAAGACTACACAGCAAAAAATATTTCTTCATGTCCAGACTGTGGTAGCCCCGTTCAGTTTCAATCAGGATGCGTAACTTGTATGAGCTGTGGATTTTCTAAATGCGATTAAAAACTTTATATATTTAATTCTAAATTAACCCTTCTAAAAAAGTCGCTCGCGAAGGGGAAAGAACTATACTTTCATAATTTCTTTTTCTTTTTGTTCCTGCACTGTTTTCAATTCATTAATATGCCTGTCCGTCATTGTCTGAATATCATTTTCCGCTCGTCTGATTTTATCTTCTGATATATGCTCCCCAGTTTGGAGATCCTTCAGTTGGTGGTTTGCATCCATTCGAACATTCCGAACAGAAACCCTTCCCTCTTCCACCAAATCATGAACATATCTGATAAGTTCCTTTCTCCTCTCTTCAGATAATTGGGGCATAGGAACTATGACAGCAATACCGTTATT
>DPYO01000051.1:21638-31268 GCA_003535775.1 Fidelibacterota bacterium
CTTTTTCATAAGGTAGGATAGACATTATCTGTGGATTCGAAACTGATATATTTGCCACCTGATTCAACGGTGTCATTGTTCCGTAGTAGCTCACGTAAATGCTATCAAGAAGTTCTGGATTTGCACGTCCTGTTCGAACCTTCCCTAACTCCATTCGTGTATGGACAAGAGCTTGATCCATACGATGTTCAGCATCTTCTAAAATATTTTCAATCATATCTATTTACTCCGTGACTAATGTACCAAGTTTACCTCCTAAAACAATTTTTTTCAAGTTTCCAGATTGATTGATGTTAAATACTATTATAGGTAGAGAATTTTCACTACAAAGGGTAATTGCTGTCATATCCATCACACGCAGATTATTAGTTAAAACTTCCTTAAAAAGAATAGAATCAAATTTTACGGCATCAGGATATTTCATGGGATCTTTATCGTATATACCATCTACTTTTGTTCCCTTTAATACAATTTCAGCATTTAACTCCGTCGCTCGAAGTGCTGCTGCTGTATCCGTGCTGAAATAAGGATTCCCGGTTCCTCCGGCAACGATAACAATTCTTCCCTTCTCAAGATGGCGTAAAGCCCGTCTACGAATATAAGGTTCAGCAATTTGAGTCACGGTGATTGCGGAAAGAGCTCGAGTGGAACAATCAAGTTTTTCAAGGGCATCCTGAAGTGCAATAGCGTTCATGATGGTAGCCATCATTCCAAGATAATCCCCTGTTACTCTTCCCATTCCTCTGCTTTCAGCCTGGATACCCCGGAAAATATTCCCTGCACCGATAATCAATCCAATGGAAAGTCCAAGATCATAAATTGACTTGACTTCTTTTGCAAGATAATCAGCGCGTTCCGGGTTAATGCCAAAACCATCCTGTCCTGCAAGAATTTCTCCACTCAATTTCAGAAGAATTCGCCTGTAAACAGGTTTATCCATATTGGAAATTTTTAAGGAGATCAGGTGTCTTCACCAATTGCAAATCGTGTAAATCGATTCACACTGATGTTTTCGCCTAATGTAACAATTATTTCATTTAATAGGCCTTGAATATTTTTCTCGGAATCCTTAATAAAAGTCTGCTCCAGCAAACAATTATCCTGAAAGAATTTATTCAATTTTCCATCTACAATTTTGTCTATAATTTCTTCGGGTTTCCCAGAAGATTTTGCCTGCTCATGATAAATACTCTTTTCTCTATCAGTCAGTTCTGGGTCTATGTCCTCACGCCTGATCGCAATAGGATTCGTAGCCGCAATCTGCATGGAAATATTGTGAGCAATTTCTTTGAATCCTTCTGTCTTGGCAACAAAATCAGTTTCACATCCTATATCAAGAAGGACACCAAGACGATTACCTTGATGAATATATGAATAAATCAATCCTTCTTTAGCTATGCGGGCACTCTTTTTCTCTGCTTTTGTTATTCCAGTTTTTCTTAGATAATCGACTGCTTTTTCCATATCCCCAGAAGATTCAACAAGTGCCTTTTTACAATCCATCATACCTGCTCCTGTCTTATCACGAAGATGTTTTACTTTTTTTGCATCAACACTCATAATAAATTAATTCTCTTTCTCTTCTATTACAGCAGGTTTCTTCTGGCTATCCTTATTTTCTCTTGTCTTCTTTTCTTCAGAATCAGTCCCTTTGGTAGTTTTCACTTTGACTAATTTTTTCTTAGCAGTTTTTTCTGTCGGGCTATCAATTTCTTCAATATTTACTTCTAGCTCCTCTGCGGCAGTTTCTATCTTTGTCTCTTCGGATAATTGTTCTTCCTTTATTTTAGACTTATCTTCCTTGGGATCTGACTGTTGGGAATCCAATTTAATATCTTCTACAGCATCATCCTTTGTCCTTGCTTCAATCACAGCATCAGTCAGAGTAGATATGATTAATTGGATTGTTCGGATAGAATCGTCATTTGCCGGAATCGGATAATCAATTTTCCTAGGATCTGTGTTAGAATCCACTATAGCAATTACTGGAATTTCCAGCAAATTTGCCTCTTTGATAGCAATAGACTCAAAAAATGCATCCACAATAATAACTGCATCCGGAAGACGCCGCATATCTTTAATCCCACGGTGCTGATCAGATAACTTGATTCTCTCGCGGTTAAGCATTTGTAATTCTTTCTTGGTCAGGTTTTCATAAATACTTGATCCTTCTTTTTCCAGCAATTGAAGACGCTTGATACTTTTCTTAATTGTAGAAAAATTTGTAAGTGTCCCACCAAGCCAGCGCTCAACCACATAAAACATTCCGCATCGATCGGCTTCCTGTTGAATAATATCTTTTGCCTGCTTTTTTGTACCGACAAATAGAATTTCACCATTACGAGAAATCACGTCTGTGATAAAATGGAGTGCTCTCTCAATATTTTTCAGTGTTTCCTCAAGATTAATAATGTGAACACCATTTTTTTCCATGAGAACATAAGGCTGAAAATTTGGATTCCACTTGCGGACTACATGTCCAAAGTGAGCACCTATACTTAATAAATCATCAAAACTAATCCGCGCCATAAAATTATCTTTTTGAAAATTGAAATTTCTTGCGAGCTCCGGGTTGACCATATTTTTTCCGCTCAACCCGACGGGAATCTCTTGTGAGATAACCAGCAGTTTTCAATAAACTACGATGGTTTTTGTTTGCTTGTAAAAGCGCACGGGATATCCCTAATCGAACAGCACCAGCTTGTCCGGTGAGTCCCCCTCCCTTCACATTAACAATAATGTCATATTCATCAGTGCAACCAACCGTGTTTAGAGGTTGATTCACAAGGATTGCTAAGCTTTCACGGCAAAGGTACTTTTTATATTCTTCACCATTGATTAAAAAAGATCCCTTCCCAGGATTAAGAAAGACACGGGCAATTGAACTTTTTCTTCTTCCGGTTCCTTGATAAGTTTCTTTATTCATTTACATTTCAAGTTTTTTAGGTTGCTGGGCATGGTGTAGATGATCCTGGCCTACAAAAACCTTAAGATGCTTAAAAAGCTTACTGCCTAAACGATTGTGAGGCAACATTCCTCGGATAGCATTTTCTATGACTCTTTTTGGGTAAGTTTTTCTCATAAATTTTAAATTTTTTATTGAGCCTCCACCTGGATAACCAGAATGCTTAAAATAAGTTTTGTCAATTTCTTTATTTCCAGAAACCCTAATCTTTTCCGCATTGACAACAATGACAAAATCACCCATATCCATATGAGGTGTAAATTGGGGTTTATGCTTTCCTCTTAAAACCTGGGCAATTCGACTCGCAAACCGTCCAAGGGTTTGATCCTCTGCATCGGCCACCCACCAATCATGATTTATTTCTGATTTATTGACTGATTTTGTTCTCATAATTTTCACTTCGGTAAAAGTCGGTGAAGGTAGTATAACTCTCCAATCATAGTCAACATTTATTCAATACAAGTTATAGCAGATAAAATAAGCCAACCTCATTAAATAAAAGAGGAAGGATCAAGTTATTTCAGTAATGATTCCTTTCGAAAGAACAAACTGAATTTTCCCTGTTAATTTTTTACCAAGGAAAGGACTGTTGCCAGAACGAGATTGAATGGATGATTTTTTAAATACCCATTCCTTCTCTGTATCAATCACAGAAATCTCTGCCTGAATTCCAGGTTTGAACAAATCAGGCTGGAATCCCATCACCACTCTTGGATTTACGGTCAACTTCGGAATCAATTCTCCAAGTGCCATTCCTGACTCTTTCACTAAGGTCTGATAAACCACACCAAAACAACTCTCAAGTCCAATCATTCCAAAAGGAGCCATATCAAAAGTTCTCTCTTTTTCTTCAATAGTATGAGGGGCATGATCAGTAGCAATACAATCGATTACATCATCTTTTAAAGCTTTTATAAGTGCTCGACGGTCATGTTCTGTTCTTATCGGGGGAGCAACCTTCAAATATGTATTATATTCAACGAGAGCTTCATCATTGAAATATAGATGGTGTGGGGTCACTTCTGCCGAAAAGTGTTTATATTCTTTTTTCATTCTTCGAATATGATTTATGGCTTTAGCCGAGCTGACATGAGGTACATGAAGAACTGAGCCTGCTAACTGTGCAAGTTCTAAATCGCGGTTCACCATAGTTGATTCAGCAATATCAGGATTTCCAGTTAATCCCATTCGAGTTGATATTTCTCCTTCGTTCATAACACCATTCTTACGGATGCAACAATCTTCAGCATGATTGATAATTGGCACTCTAATCATTCCAGCATACTCTAAAGCAAGCCGCATAATTTCTCCATCTGAGACAGGTATGCCATCATCACTAAAAGCAACTGCACCTTCATTTCTCATTGCGGCCATCTCACAAATTTTTTTTCCTTTCTGTCCCTTGGTAATGGAACCAATAGGATGAATATGAATGGGTAATGTCTCTGCTTTTTCTACAATGAAACGAATTGATTCTGGAGTGTCAAGAGGAGGATTAGTATTTGGCATAACACAAACACGTGTAAATCCTCCTGCGAGAGCCGCTTGTGATCCAGTAGCAAGGCTTTCTTTATCTTCCCTCCCAGGTTCCCTAAAATGAACATGAATATCACAAAATCCATGCGTCACAATCAAACCGGAACAATCAACCTGGGTCATAGAAGATTTATAGTTCACATCACCAACTTTCTGAATCTTACCATTCTTAATAAAAACATCTCCAACATATTTTTCTTTTCGATATGGATCAACAACAGTGCCACCTTTTAGCAGGAGTTCTCTCGGCTGTTTTTTACTTCGCATTATTCTTTACTAAATCAATTTTCTTCCATTTTCCCGCCTAGCAATAAATACAGGATTGCCATCCGGGAAGCAACACCGTTTAAAACCTGATCAAGAATAATTGCTCTGTCACTATCCGCCACCGCACTGTCAATTTCCGTTCCCCTATTCATGGGTCCCGGGTGCATTACTACAAGATCCTTGCTGTGCCTTTTTATTCGTTCTACGGAAAGGCCGAACAATTCTCTATATTCACGTACAGAAGGGTATAAGCCGGTATCCATTCGTTCCAATTGAATTCGGAGTATATTAACAGCATCGGCCCAATCAACTACTTCATCCATATCATAACTGACCTTTACACCAAGTTTTTCGATATGGGGTGGCATGAGTGTTGACGGGCCACAGATCATCACATCTGCACCCATGGTAGTCAATCCAAAAATATTACTTAACGCAACCCTGCTATGGGAAATATCACCAATTATTCCCACTTTCAGTCCCTCTAGGCTATTAAACTGTTCCTGAAGGCTCATCATATCCAAAATAGCCTGGGTAGGGTGTTCGTGCGTCCCATCTCCTGCATTGATCACTATTGCATCCACAAATTTGGTTAAATGCTGGGGTGCACCTGATGCAGGGTGTCTCAAAATAACAGCATCGATCTTCATTGCCTCGATATTTTGAACGGTATCTTTGAAACTCTCACCTTTGTTCAGGCTGCTTGAAGCAGCCGAAAAAGAAACTGTATCAGCGCTCATACGTTTTTGCGCTAATTCAAAACTAATTCTGGTACGTGTAGACATTTCAAAAAAAAGATTTACTACTGTTTTCCCTTGCAAAGATGGTACTTTTTTAATTGGACGCTCCAGCACTTTCCGAAATCCAAAAGCTGTATCAATAATAGTCTGAATATCCTTGGAAGGATATCCTTCCAGACCTAAAAGGTGTTTATGCTGGAGCATCAAGAATCCCTTTCATAAAATCTCAATTCTGCAGAATCTTTTCCATCCACTTCCTTTAAAAGAACTTCCACATGTTCACCATCTTGGGTGGGAATATTCTTTCCAACAAAATCTGCCTTAATGGGCATCTCCCGATGTCCTCTATCAACCAATACCCCCAGCTGTATTTTCCCAGGTCTTCCATAAGAAAGCAAAACTTCGATTGCTGCACGAACCGTTCTTCCTGTATAAAGCACATCATCCACCAAAATGACAATTCTATCATCAATGGAATCAGGTAAATCAGTCCCTTTCACCTGTGGAACCACCAATCTCTCCCTAAAGTCATCCCGATGAAAGGTTATGTCTACCAATCCCAAGGAAACTTCCACACCTGAGTGTTTATGAATTAAGGCCTGAATCCTCTTTGCCAGAGGTCCTCCACGGGTTTGGATCCCTACTAGAGTAAGTTCGGTAGAATCATGATTCTTTTCAACAATTTCATGCGACAAACGTGTTACAATACTTTGTATTGATTTGGCGTCTAAAACCTCTTTTTCTTTCACCATAATTCACTTACCATGATCAATTGTTTATTCTCTTCCCTTTCCAACTGGAGGTAATAAAAAAACCTCCATATGAATTATTCCAGTTTTCTGGAACCATATAAACGGAGGTTCTCAATTACTCCCTTTCCTTCTCACTGGAATGGATTAAAGGGCTAGTTCAGTCCGGAACATACAATAAATAGGGAAAACAGTTAAAAAGAAAAATGTTAAATAATAAAAATGGCTGGGGGTCTAACCTTGCCAACTGCGAATAACTCGAGCCGCGATATCAGACTTTTTAAAATCTCCCGACAATTCAATTTTCATGTCAGACGATTCCTTACCGAACCACTGTAATTGCCGTTTTGCATACTGGCGTGTACGCAGATTAATATCTTCCACCATTCTTTCATAGGATGATTTATTGTTCAAATAAGCAATTATCTGCCGGTAACCAATAGAATCTAGTGGATGTAACAGTTTATTTTGGAACTTCAGTTGAAGGTTCTGTACTTCCTCTATCCATCCATTACTTAACATTATATTTGTTCGCTGTCGAATTCGTTTTTCCAATTCATCAATAAAACAGGTTAGAAAAACTGTAAATTTTGTCAGGCCTTTTTCTTCAGATCTTTTCTGCTTCTTAAAGTGGATAGAGGGTGGTTTCCCCGTGGCTTTGTAGATTTCAAGCGCCCGCACCAGTCTCCTGCGATTGTTCGGATGAACAATTTTTGCATAATCAGGATCCACGCTCTGTAGCTTTCCTAATAGAACGATTCCTCCTTCTTCATCATAATCTTTTTCGAGTTGTTCACGTACCTTAAGGTTACTAATACTGCCCTTAAAAATTCCCTTAGTGATTGCTCTATAATATAAACCTGATCCCCCGCAGATTATTGGCTCTTTACCACGTTTCCGAATATCCCTCACTGTAGCTGTAATCAGTTTCGCATATTCACCTGAGGTTATCGGTTCTTCAGGAGAACGAATACCAATAAGATGATGGGGAATTACATCCTGTTCCTTTTTTGTGGGTTGGACAGTACCAATTTCCATTCCACTATATATCTGGCGCGAGTCCAGACCAATCACTTCTCCGTCTATTCTGCCGGCAATTTCAACAGCAAGGTCAGATTTTCCACAGGAAGTGGGACCAATAATAATAAGAGCCGGCGTTTTTGAATTTATATTACTGATAGATGATTCAGATCAATTGAATGCAGTATTTCCTATTCTCTTTCAAACCGTTTATCCAATTCATCAAGTGAAAGTTGTACGATAATCGGGCGGCCATGGGGACAATAATAAGGATGCTTTGTCCCGAATAAACGATTCACCAATTCCTGCATCTCATTTTTTGAAAGCATATCTCCAGCTTTAACAGAAGCATGACAGGCAAAAGATGCTGCAAGATTTTCCTGCATTGAACTATATTCTTTCTGATGGCTTAAATAATGGTCAATGATATCTTTGATCACACGTCGTTCGTTACCCCAGCCCATTTCAGAGGGTATCGCTTCTAATTCGACTTTACATTTTCCTGTTTCCTTCATACGAAACCCTATTTTTTCAAGAAAAGGTAATACTTCCAAAAGAACAGAGTATTCATCGGGGGAGAAATCCAGACTTTCAGGAAAAAGAAGCGCCTGTGAAGCCATAGTTCCTATATTAAAAGTATTCATTGCTTCTTCAAAAAGGATTCGTTCATGGGCAACATGCTGGTCAATAATCACAAGGCCGCTGCTAATCTCAGACACAACATATTTCTTGTGTACCTGCCAAATATTTTCCACATCAATTCGGCTGGAAGATTCCTGTCGTGTCGCAAGTTCGGAAGCATAACTCTTTGCTCGTTCAAGTTGGGAAGAAGATTGTACCGGTCCAGGAATACGACGATTAAATGGAAATATTTCCTGCTTGACACTGCCAACTCCGGATGTTGAAATACTGGGTTCCTTTACATTAAAGTCTCCAGTCATTTTTTCAAAATACGGGATAGTCTCCAACACATCCGATAGAGAATCGGTTATCCCAGATTTCAATACATGGTAAACCCTCCATTCGTCCTTAAATCGGACTTCAATTTTCATAGGATGGACGTTTACATCTATTTGATCAGGGGGAATAACTAAATTCAGCGCGAAGAATGGAAACTCCCCACGTTTTGTTAAGGATTGATATCCAGAATATACCGCAGAATTCAAAAGTCTATTCTTAATGTACCGTCTATTCAAAAAAATATATTGGTCCCCTGGACGTGACCGGACAAGATTGAGATTCCCTATAAAACCTGAAAATGAATAATCCCCTTTTTGTAATTGAACAGATAAAAGATTTTCTTGATAGGTAGGATCAAATAATGATGCGATCCGTTCTTCAAGGGACTCGGGTTGTACATTTACCATTTCTTTTCCATCAGCAGATAAAATAATATTCACTTCCGGATGTGACAAAGCCGTCCACTTAATCGTCTGGATAATTTGCCGAAGTTCTATACGAGGTGACTTCATAAACTTTCTCCGGGCAGGGGTATTATAGAATAAGTTATGTACTGTGATTTGGGTCCCTCTCAATCTTGGGGCAGGACGGATTTTTGAACATTCACCATTCTGGACTTTCACCTCTGCCCCCTCTTTCCCCTCTTGACAGGAAGTAATATCCAATTCTGACACAGATGCAACACTGGCAAGTGCTTCTCCACGGAACCCAAATGTGTCTATAGTAAACAAGTCATCCAATTTTTTAATTTTACTCGTGCTGTACCGCTCTATTGCCTTGGGTATATCAACCGAATTGATTCCGGAACCATTATCAGTTACCTGAATGAGTTGTTGCCCTCCTTTTTCCACCACCACGGTGATCTCTGAAGCGCCGGCATCCAAGCTGTTTTCCATAAGTTCCTTTACAACCGAAGCCGGTCTTTCTACTACTTCACCAGCAGAAATTTTATTACGCAGATCTTTTGATAATGTTTGAATTTTTTTCAAAATTACTTCCTTATTTTATTCCGAAAGGTGCTTAATAATAGGAAAGAATTAAAGAGAAATCCAAAAGTGCCTTCATTTAAGAATTGATTTTATTGATAGTTTCTTTGAGAATTTGCTTTTGGAGTTTTTCAGCTTTTGGAATAAGAGCATCCATTTTTGTATTCATATCCTTTACAAAACGATCGTCACTTTCCACCTCAGGAAGATTGATGAGGATATTCAAGCAGGCACCACGAATTGCAGCCATCCCAACCTCTCCGGCAACACCTACATCGCTTACGGAATTTGGATTCCCTTCATTCACCAACTGTAATGAAAGTTCCATCACCCTATAGGAAAGCTTAGCAACTTCCCAAGGTACTCTGATTGCATAAATGTTTGCTTCACGGATAGCTTTTGCTTTT